>JAIWEW010000165.1:0-2932 GCA_048632005.1 bacterium | reverse complement strand
ACAAAGTGCCGAAGCAATCTCAGCGTTGCAATCCCAAGAGGTGCAGGATACTTCCTGCCGGGGGTCTGGGGGTGCCCCCCAGCTTTAAAAGCCCCCCAAGATTGGGGGATTAGGGGCTAATTGAGACTATTTCAGCATTCTCTATATGTACATAGGATAAAAAGCGCGATTACGATACCTGAATAAGGAAGGGTGTATTAACACCCTGGCAATCTCGTAGTGGATGTCCACTATTTTCACCCTCAATTCGCATAGATTGCTGGATCCTGAGCTATAACCATCTATTGGTTCACCGATCTATCTACGAGTCATCGTTGCCAAATGCTGTTTCTTCACTGATACTACGCCCTTTTTCCTCGATAGCTGCCTGCGCTGCTGCTAGCCTGGCTATTGGTACCCTGAAAGGACTACAGCTTACATAATCGACCCCAATGCTATGAAAGAGCCTGATAGAACGCGGCTCTCCCGCATGCTCACCGCAGACACCGATCTCAAACCCTTCCTTCTCTTTTCTGGCCCAGGATATGGCAGTCTCCATTAGCCTGCCCACACCTTTCTCATCTAGAATCTGGAACGGGTTATCCTGAAGGATTCCGGCCTCTAAATAGGTAGACAGGAACTTCTTTTCTACATCCTCCCTGCTGAATGAATACACTGCTTGTGTGAGGTCATTAGTACCAAAGGAGAAGAAATCGGCCACCTGGGCTAATCTACCGGCCCGCATGCACGCACGCACAGTCTCCATCATTATTCCCAGCTTAATAGCCTTGTCTTTGACCATTCTCTTAACCCAAAGGAGTTCCTGCAGGGTGATTACCTGAGGCACCATAATGGATACGTCCGCTTCGACCTCGTCCCGGGCCTCACTTATGGCATCGATTTGCATCTTGTAGATCTCAGGGGAGGTGATAGCCAACCTTACACCCCTGTGCCCCAGCATCGGGTTTGTTTCTCTGAGCTCACGTATTCGCTCCTTAAGCTCCGGGTCTGACGTTTCCATATCTGATGGCAGAAACTCATGAAGTGGCAGGTCCAGAAGACGAACTATGATTGACATTCCCTGAAGTTCCCTGAAGATGGTAACGAAATCCTCTTTTTGAAGCTGGTACAGCCGATCCAGAGCTTTCGACCGCAGGGCTGCGGTTTTTGCCAGTATAAACTCCCTTATGGTGTATAATCGTTCCGGGTCATTGAACTGCCGCTCCGTACGGCAAAGGCCGATGCCCTCGGCGCCGAATTTTCTGGCCAGAGCTATGGTCTCCTCACTATCAGCGTTGGCCCTGACCTGCAGGTGTCTAAAGCTATCGGCCATGGCGAGCAACTCGGCAAGCTCCGGGATGCCTTCGGCTTCTACCAGGGGCAGGGAACCCAGGTAGGCGTTTCCTGTGTTACCATCAATAGTAATCACCTCACCCTTCTTAACGATTTGACCCCCGGCCTCGAATTGCTGTGCCTGCATGTCTATCTTGATCTCATCAGCACCGCAGATACACGGTTTGCCCATAGCCCTGGTGACTATGGCAGCATGGGACGTAAGACCGCCCCGGGAGGTCAGAACGCCCACCGCGGCTGAAACTCCCTGGATATCGTCCGGGCTTGTTTCCGGCCTCACCAGGATGACTCCCTCGTTCTTTTCCATCGCCTCTACAGCTTCCAATGGATCAAAAACTACTATACCCACAGCTGCACCCGGGGCAGCAGCCAACCCGCTGGCAAGAGGGCTGTACTTCTGCGGCGATTCTATATGTTGGTGTAATAAGGCTATCATATCTTCAGTAGATACCCGCATAATGGCTTCTTCAGTGGTGATGAGCCCTTCCTTCGACATGTCGACAGCTATCTTGACCGCTGCCCCTCCGCTACGCTTGCCTGCCCTTGTCTGTAGGATGTATAGACGTCCTGCCTCTATAGTAAACTCCACGTCCTGCATGTCGCCGAAATGGGTTTCCAGATTGAGGGCCACGTCCTCCAGTTGGGTATAGAGGTCAGGCATTAGAGACCTGAGGGTATCGAGTGGCTGCGGCGTCACCTGGCCGGAGACCAGATCCTCACCCTGAGCTCCGGTAAGAAATTCACCAAAGATCCCTTTTTCACCGGTGCTTGGATTTCGAGTGAATATTACTCCAGTCCCTGAATCCGTATCCAAATCTCCATAGACCATGGCCTGGACGATAGCAGCGGTACCCAGTCCAGACGGGATACGGTTGAGGCGGCGATACTGAACCGCTCTGAGATTGTCAGCAGAGTCAAAGACCTTCTTGATAGAGGAGATAACGCGCGCCGGCTCTTTGACATCGAGTATAGTATCCATCATTCCCGGCATTGACACCGGTGCTGAGGAGCGCACTGATACCGTTAGCCCTTTACCCAGGCTCTTCCCCGTTTCCTGCTCCAGGGCCTGCAAAGACCGCTCGATTTCTTCCATTGGCAGCTTGCCATTATGCTTATATTCCCGGTATGCTTCTATAGAGACCACGAACCCTGGAGGCACCGGAAGTCCTAGCTTGGTCATCGTAACCAGGTTGGCCCCCTTGTTACCCAGAAGACTCTTATCGTCAAAGTCATCAGCTAATTTATAAACCATGGACATGATCTGTTTTCCTCCCTGCACTTATTCATCCTTAGTAGCGTCAATTTTACATACAAGAGGTCATATGTTCAAGTTCTACATATCCCAACAATTAGAGACAGATGAGAAATGGGTGCCCCGATTACATCGGGGCCAGTGGTCTGGGGTGCCCCCCAGCTTTAAAAAGCCCCCCAAGATTGGGTGATTAGGAGGTTGATAGAGACTATTATCAGCAGTCTCAATTAAATATAGCTCACGATAGTCAGCTGCCACCTCTGATACTACAGTTAAGCTGACCCATTCAAGTTGCGTGTAAGAGACTGCTGAAAAAGAGGCGCAGGATACTTCCTGCCGGGGGTCTGG
>JAIWEW010000164.1:0-2937 GCA_048632005.1 bacterium | reverse complement strand
ACATCCTTTTCCTTACCAGTATACCCGCATATCATCACATCGTCACCAAAGCGTTCTACCTTTACACGGCTGAGCCGGAGCGCATCTGTAATTCTTTCTGCACCCTTCCCCCCGACGGCCAATTTCGCGTCCCTTCCACCCATAATCACCGGGGCAATGAAGGCAATGACTTTATCCACCAGACCCTTTTCGTGAAATTTAGAAGGTTCGAAAAAAGAGCCCAGCAGGGTGCCCCCACCCTCCACCAGAACGCTGGTGATCTCCCTTTTACCGAGCTCTGCCAGCAGAGCCTCTAGGTCGACTAGCGCCTCGCGGGATGGAAGCTCCAGCACCTCGGCCCCTGCCTTTTCCAGCTCTTTTGTATTCGACGGCGGGGCAGCCGGTGTGACGGCTACTATTGTCCTGCCCGGCTGCTTGAATACTTGCGCCGTGGGTGGAGTGCGTGCCTTACTATCCACGACGACCCTGATCGGCCTTTCTTGCACTCCCGCTTGCTCCAGCCCGTGCCTTGCGGTAAGCCGGGGATCATCGACGAGAATGGTATTCACCCCCACCATGATAGCATCCACAACCCGGCGCAACCGATGAACATGCTCCCTTGACTCCTCTCCACTAATCCATTTGGAATCGCCTGTCCTGGTAGCGATCTTGCCATCGAGGCTCATGGCAAATTTGACGGTGACAAAGGGCAATCCGGTGGTGATGAACTTGATGTAGGCTTCATTTAGCTCACGGGCCTCTTCTTCACGCTCACCGAGCTCTGTTTTTATACCTGCATCATCCAGCGCTGCCTTCCCCCGACCGGAAACCAGCGGATTGGGATCCAAGGTGGCGATATGCACTTCTGCAATGCCCCCCTCGATAATCGCTTGGGTACAGGGCGGGGTACGCCCGAAGTGGCAGCAGGGCTCAAGCGTTACATACATTGCGGCGCCCCGGCTCTCTTCACCCGCCTGCTTAATTGCGACTATCTCAGCATGGGCGGCACCCGGGGGCTGGGTATAGCCCTCACCAATGATCACGCCATCCTTGGCGATCACTGCCCCCACTGCGGGATTGGGGCTTGTGCTGCCCAGGGCCAGCCGGGCCAGGGAAAGAGCACGCTCCATGTAATCCATCTTTTCGCTCTCTTCACCCTATCGGTATCTTGCCTATGAGAGTGATTCCATCACAAGTCTATGCGGTAGGAGAATAGTATATATGTCATTTAATATAACAAGAAATGTCCTGCACCTCTTTTTCGGTAAACTTTGAGTATCGACTAAGAAAAATTTGACTGCAGCTAAATAGGATAAGTCCAGATTCCATCTCTCTCGCTAAGGCATTGCCACGCATTACCAGTCCATAACCACCATATGACCTTCTATAACACCTTCAGCTTCAATGTCGCTTCTAAATTTCTTAACCGTTCTGCCTTCTGAGGTCGAAACTATAACTGCGGAAGATACCCTTGACGATTTACCCTTCTCCACAGTAATGGTCATAATAACCTCTTCCCTATCGTCCGGCGGCAAATCGGAGACATTAGCCTCGCCGTTAGAAACCTTATGCAGAGACTCATGTGTGGCCTGCCAGGCCTCTGTTACAAAGACATAGCCAGATGCTTTCTGCTCCCGAAGTGCTTTTGTTACCTGTTCTTGGAAGGTGTCTTTGTTGAACTCATCAAATACACCTGTGGCCGTGCCTTCTGGCGTCTCAACCAGTAGTATCGGCTCATGCTCTTCGCCGGTTTGCTCTATAAACGTTTTAGCCCCTTCTTGCGCGTGCTTCTCAAGCTCCAACAGACTCTTTTTCAACTCTATCGCCTTCCCTGGCTATTCGCCATTACTACGTGTCACCTGAGAGACTGTATAGTCTCAATCAACCCCCGGCCCCGATATAATCGGGGCACCTCTTTTTCAGCGGACTCCTTAAAAACTCAAACGTGTTGTTGCGTTAGAAACCAAATGTCCGGATGGACTTCATGGTTAACTACTTCTATTCTCGAAGTCCTGATAGAACCTGCTGGCAGTGGTCTCGGTCTGACCCTGGTACCTGCTCCCCAGGCTCTTATCCCCGTAGAGACGTTCCGCCGCAGTAGTGAGGCGTAGGAATGATATCTGCCCGATCTTCATCCCGCTGTAAAGAGTAATAGGAACCTTCGCCACATTGGAGAGCCCCATAGTCAGACGGCCTCGCCAGCCGGGGTCGACATATCCAGCAGTGGAATTGATTAACAGGCCGATCCGCCCCAGTGAGCTCTTTCCCTCCAGCCGACCAACGATATCATCAGGGAGGGTGATATCCTCGAGAGTACTCACCAGAACGAACTCCCCGGGCTGCAGAAAGAATGGTTTTTCATCTTCAATCTCAACAGCTTCGGTCAAACCCTCGAGGTTTTGCTTCACATCGATATAGAACGGGGGATGCCAATCACGGAAAACCAGCAGCCTTCTATCTAGGCGGACATCGACGCTCGCAGGCTGTATGTAAGCAGGGTCTAAGGGATCGATAATAATCCTACCCCGGGCGATCTCCTCTTTAATCGTGCGGTCGCTCAGAACCATATCTACTTCCGATGCCGCCATTCTATCATCTACCTCCGCTTAAGTGCAATATAGTGTACTCGTCCAGTACATTAGTGACACCATCGCTAATTCGTTTTCCCGCATTGACAACGCAAATTGTTGGCACTAAATAGCTAAACTGTGCAGACCATTGGGGAAACCTTCCGGTGAGGGTCTCCCCAATATATCAGGGTAGAAAAATGCTTTCTGGCATTAGGGCGGGAATTAATGGGCATGCATGGAACAGTGCGTTTGCTCAGCATAGCTCACAATGGCAATTGAATAGCATTTCTTAAGGAGACCGCTGAAAAAGAGGTGCAGGATGTTTCCTGCCGGGGGTCTGGGGGTGTCCCCCAGATTTAAAAAGTCCCCCAAGACTGGGGGATTAGGG
>JAIWEW010000163.1:0-2948 GCA_048632005.1 bacterium | reverse complement strand
CCAACTACCACCCTTGTACACCACCTAAAATTTGGGGCAGTATAATACCTGCGGGGGGTGGGGGGGGGCCCCCCAGCTTTAAAAAGTCCCCCAAGATTGGGGGATATAGGGGGTTGATAAAGACTATTTAAACAGTCACTAACCATATAGTCTCATTGCAACTCCGATATAGGCCAACAATTCGGTTTAACCAGGGCATAGAACGAAAGAGAACGTCGCTTTCTAATCGTGACAGTACGCGGGAATAGACTTGAAGCAAACTAGATATCCAGGTTCTTCACGCTTTTAGCGTGGGCCTGGATGAAGGCCTTGCGGGGAGGGACATCGTCCCCCATAAGGGTCTCGAAGATTTTATCCGCCTTCACCGCATCCTCGATGCCAACCTGCAATATAGTCCTGGTCTCCGGATTCATCGTCGTATCCCAGAGCTGCTGCGCGCTCATCTCCCCCAGGCCCTTGTAGCGCTGGAGTGATACTCCTGACCTGTCATGGCTTTTCTTCAGCACACCAGCGAGCTCATACCAGGGAACATCTGTATCGATCTCCTTGCCCTTTTTAACGATGGTATACGATTTATTTTCGGTCAACCGCTTGACATGCGGATACGCCTCGAGGCAGCGAAGGAGCATTGGATGCCTGAGAATGCTCCTGTTAAGCCTGATTGGCCTTTCCTTGTAGTCAACCTCGATCCAGAATTCCTCTTCGGCGTCATCGGACGATAACCTGGCAGGAAACCCCGATCCCTCAAACAATTTCATTAGCTGCTGCAAGCTTTCCTTCCCAAAGAAGTCAAGTTGGAAGAGGGAATCGTCTTTCGTCAGAAGAATGGTGATAATCTCCCGCGGTATGCCCTCCTTCTCGAGGGCAGAAAGCCCCTGCTCAAACTCCTTCATTGAATTCAAAAGGTCCTGAATCTTCCTTCCCTTGAAAGTGATTGAGCCGTCTTGTGATTGTACCGAGAGTCCCTCAAAAGCAATATCGGTAATGGAGCGCTCCAATTCTTCCTCGGAATATATCCACTGCTGTGTTTTCCCCTTGGTCAATCGATACAGGGGTGGCTGGGCGATGTAGAGATGCCCGTTGGAGATCAACTCGGTCATATGACGGAATAGGAAGGTGAGGAGAAGGGTGCGGATATGGGCGCCGTCCACGTCGGCATCGGTCATTATTATGATGCGGTTGTAGCGCAGTTTGGAGAGCTCCAACTCACTATCTATGCCGATCCCCAGTGCGGTAATTATTACGCGGATCTCCTCATGGGCCAGCATCTTCTCCGGGGAGGCCTTCTCCACATTGAGTATCTTACCCTTTAAGGGAAGGATTGCCTGGAAGCTGCGGTCTCTTCCCTGCTTGGCTGAGCCTCCTGCCGATTCTCCCTCAACCAGATACAGTTCGCAATGGTCCGGGTCCTTATCCGAGCAATCGGCAAGCTTTCCGGGCAGGGTGCCGGTATCCAGGGAGTTCTTTTTAAGCACCAGGTCGCGCGCCTTTCGCGCTGCCTCGCGAGCCCGCGCCGTGGTGAGGCATTTTTCAATGATCCGTTTCGCATCAGCGGGGTGCTCGTCAAGGTATTCTGCGAGACCCTCCGCCACCGCCGACTCCACATGACCCTTTATCTCGGGGTTACCCAGCTTTGTCTTGGTCTGCCCCTCGAACTGGGGCTCGGCGAGCTTAATGCTGATGATGGCTACCAGCCCCTCTCTGGTGTCATCACCGACGATATTGGGCTCATCCTCCTTGATGAACTTGAGTTTGCGCGCGGTGTCATTAATAACGCGAGTCATAGCAGCCCGAAACCCGGTAAGATGGCTGCCACCTTCCTGGGTATTAATGCAGTTGGCAAAGGTCATGGTGGTCTCGGCGAAGCCCTCGTTGTATTGCAGAGACACCTCAACCTCGGTGCCATTTACCGCCTTCGATATATAGAAGGGATCATGGAGCACCGGTCGATTCTTATTAAGAAATCGGGCGAAGCTGGCAATGCCCCCTTCAAAGTAGAAGGTGACCTCTCGGTCTGACCTTTTATCCTCAAAGTGAATCTCAACCCCCTTGGTCAGGTAGCACATCTCGCGGAAGCGCTGTGCCAGGGCATCGAAATCGTAGTCGACGTTGCCGAAGATCTCCACATCAGCGAGGAAAGTGGTTGTCGTTCCGGTATCAGATGCCTCTCCCACCTCCTCCACCCCGCTATGGGCCACCCCGCGGCGGTATTCCTGCCGGTAGCACTTGCCGTCCCGCCTCACCTCTACCCACAGCTCCGACGAGAGCGCATTTACCACAGAGGCGCCAACGCCGTGAAGACCGCCTGAGACCTTGTAGCCCCTACCACCAAACTTGGCTCCGGCATGGAGCACTGTCATTACGGACTCCAGAGCCGACAATCCGGTTACCGTGTGCACCTCAATGGGGATCCCCCTGCCGTTATCGGAAATTGAAATACGGTTATCCTCGAAAATGGTTACCTCTACCCTATCGCAAGCGCCTGCCAGCGCCTCATCGATGCTGTTGTAGACGATCTCCTGCACCAGGTGGTGGAGCCCCCGCGGGCCGGTGCTTCCGATGTACATACCCGGACGCCGGCGCACCGCCTCCATGCCGCCCAGCACCACGATGTCTTCGGCGGTGTACTCGTTGTTCCTGTCCTCAACCTCTTTAATGCTAATCTTGGCCTCCTATCCATAAAAGAAAGTTCCGCCCCAGCTAAAAACTAGCTTTGGCGAAACTCAGAAAATTGACCCGATAACTAACTACTCCCTGCATTAAGAAATTATACCACAAATGATGGGGGAAGTGAAGGGGTTTTAATGGTCGTTCAGCACATTGGTGACGGCAACATAGTTGAGACCGCTGAAAAAGATGTGCAGGATACTTCCTGCCGGGGGACTGGGGGTGCCCCCCAGAGTAAAAAAATCCCCCATTCTTGGGGGATATAGGGGGTTGATCGAGAG
>JAIWEW010000162.1:0-2966 GCA_048632005.1 bacterium | reverse complement strand
TTGGGGGACTTTTATAAGCTGGGGGACACCCCCAGACCCCCGGCAGGAAGTATCCTGCACCTCTTTTTCAGCGGTCTCTGAAGTATGCACCGTTTGCTAATTTAGAACAGCTATAGTCTTCACGGATGAGTCATCTGATGCAGTAAGTGATAGGACATGTGAACGTAGACAATAGATGGTATAAACTTAGCATTGAGGAAACTCTCCGTGAGTTGAATTCTATTCGCTCGGGTCTTACTAAGGAAGAGGCTGAGACCCGTTTTCTAGAATATGGTCCTAATGAGCTGCCCGCAAAGAAAAAATCCCCTCCTTTTGTTGCCTTTCTGAGACAATTCCTCAGCCCTCTTATTTATGTGCTTCTTATAGCTGCAATCATATCCCTCGCGCTTGAGCACTATGTCGATGCCGGCGTCATCATGGCAGTACTCCTGCTTAATGCCGTCATTGGTTATATACAGGAGACCAGGGCGGAAAAGGCTATGGAGTCCCTGATGCAAATGGTCAAGCCAAATGCCAAGGTGAAACGGGATGGCGCTATACGTTTGATACCGGCTAAAAATATCGTCCCAGGTGACATAATAATTCTGGAGGCAGGTGATAAGGTACCAGCAGATGCCCGACTCATCGAGGCCAGCAACCTTAAGGTAGACGAGGCCATACTTAGCGGGGAATCGGTAGCCACTGGCAAACATAGCAGAGCCCTAAGTGAAGACGTTTCGCTGGTAGAGAGGAAGAACATGGTGCATATGGGCACCATCGTGAGTTATGGCAGAGCAACTGCCGTGACTATCGCTACTGGGGCCAATAGTGAGATAGGCAAGATCGCCCGGACTATACAGGAGTTGCCGACCTCGAAAACTCCGCTGCAGAAAAGTATCGGCAAACTAAGTAAATACCTGGTTATACTCTTCCTGGTTTTCTGTGGCCTCCTGGTAATAATAGGGCTAATCCAAGGTCTTGAATGGTTAGAAATATTCATCATTGCAGTAGCAGCTGCTGTCGCTGTAATCCCTGAAGGTCTGCCAGCTGTAGTCACAGTCGCATTAGCGCTGGGTATGCGGGCGATGGCTCGCCGCAATGCAGTAATTCGTAGACTGGTAGCTGTAGAGACCTTAGGATCAGCCACCGTTATCTGTACTGATAAGACGGGAACTTTAACGCATAATGAGATGACCGTCAGGAAGATTGTTGTTGATAATAAGACTATCGAGCTTTCCGGTGAGGGATATGAACCGAGAGGTGAATTCCGCCGAGAGGGAGCACTACTTAAACCTGAATACGAAGCATCACTCAATTTGTTGCTTAATATAGGTACTATATGCAACGATGCTCTGCTTTCAACGGATGAGAATAGTAGCAGTATTATGGGGGATCCTACCGAAGGCGCACTGGTGGTGGCCGCTGCCAAAGCAGGTATTGATAAGGAGAGCCTGGAGAAGACATTCCCTCGCCTTGATGAAATACCTTTTCAGAGCGAAAAGCAGTACATGGCTACACTGCACACTCAGGACGGGAAGCGTGTAGCCTATGTAAAAGGAGCTCCTGAGAGAATTCTATATTTGAGCAAACATTACTTGAAGGATGGACAAATCGTGCCTTTGCTTGAGACCGATGCTCAGCACATACAAGAGTCAAATCAAGCTATGGCTCGAGAAGCCATGAGGGTTTTAGCCGTCGCCTACGCTGAACTAACGTCCGATACCGTAGACCTCAAAGAATCAGACCTGAGAGACAACCTGATTTTCGTTGGATTGGTGGGAATGGATGATCCACCCAGGGCGGAGGCCATCAAAGCGGTTGCCCTATGTAAACAGGCTGGTATAAAGGTAGTCATGGTTACAGGCGACAATATTGTGACCGCTGAGTCGATAGGCCAACGGATAGGTTTACCTCATGGTAGATCTGTTACCGGTGCTCAGATTGCTGAAATGAGCGATGACGATTTACATAACCAGATAGAAGGCATCTCCGTATTCGCAAGAGTGGAGCCCCTTCAAAAACTCAGGATATTAAATGGATTCAAGAGCCGTGGGCATATAGTGGCCATGACCGGAGACGGGGTCAATGACGCACCTGCGCTTAAGGCAGCAGATATTGGTATTGCAATGGGCATTAAGGGCACCGATGTAGCAAAAGAGGCTTCTGATGTCGTGCTAGCCGACGACAACTTCGCATCAATTGTGGCTGCTGTGGATGAAGGCAGATCAGTATTCAACAAACTGCGCAATGTCATCTTCTTCGACCTAAGCACTAATATCGGTGAGCTCCTCGCCTTTCTATTAGCTCTTATCTTCGTGGGACAATCACCATTATTGGCAGTGCAGATATTATGGGTCAATCTGGTGACCGACTCGGCAATGGGTTTACCATTGGTAGTGGAACCAAAGATTGGCGATGAACTGAAGCAGCCGCCTCGTAATCCCAAGGTAGGATTGATATTTCCAGGGCTTCTTTTCAGGGTTGCGTTCCTGGCAGTCATGATGAGCGTTGGGGTATTCGCCATATTTAAATGGTCGTATGGCAGGGTAAGCATAGAAGAGGCGCGAACTATGGCTTTCTGCACGCTGGTAGCATTCGAATGGCTACGGGCATTTAATGCCCGCTCTGACGAATACACTATATTCAAGCTGGGTATCTTCCGCAACCGTTACATGGTACTCGCAGTAGGTGTAGCCGTCCTGTTGCAAATGGCAGTGGTATATATTCCATTCATGCAGACTGCCTTCCACACGGTGCCTCTTAGCCTGGCCCAGTGGGGTATCATAATTGGCATAGCCGGTTCTATTTTTATAACGGAGGAATTGAGAAAAGCAATCGCTCCCAAACTCTTTAGCCGAGGCAAGTGGAATCCTGCCTGAATACCCTGAGACTGCTCCAATACTCTCAATCAACCCCCTATATCCCCCAATCTTGGGGGACTTTTTTAAGCTGGGGGACACCCCCAGATCCCGGCAGGAAGTATCCTG
>JAIWEW010000161.1:0-2968 GCA_048632005.1 bacterium | reverse complement strand
AAATCCCCCAATCTTGGGGGACTATTAAAGCTGGGGGACACCTCCAGACCCCCGGCAGGAAGTATCCTGCACCTCTTTCACCTCTTTTTCAGTGGTCTCTTGGTGATTATATTATTGTATAACACTGGCAAACAATAGATTAAAATACGTTCTCAAATCTACTGGCTACCAATAACATAGCCGATGCTGCCCCATCAGGCATGATTTTCGGCTTCCATTTCCAATTCACCGGGTTGCTTACTGGAGAAATCGAACTCGTGCTTCTCTCTAGAGTGGGACCCACGTTCCAGGTCCTCCTGTTTAAGGTGATAGCCAAATTGAACCGCGCTAAGGTTCTCCTCCCGGTATTTCAGCGGAAGCACCCTGGCTAGATCTTCTTCGGAAGCGTCGACATCTATAAGGGCCATTAAACGGCCCAGGGCTATCATGTTGCCGAATATCTCTCTTCCGAATTTATCCATTCCCAGCTTGCCGAACGGAATTTCCTCTTCTGTGCAGTAGCCAGTCTGGCATACAGTCTTTCTCGCATGAAGACCCTTTGCCTTATCGGAGAGTTTGAGCAAGATGTCGGCATCATGAATCACCGGGTTATCAATCGGCTCTTTATCCCAGGTAAGGTAGGCTACACTCATAGCACCCCTTACTGCTGAATCATAATCATATAGTAGGCTTACCTCGTAGCCGAGGTTAGCCAGCAGTGTTGCCAGGCCATGGGATATCACACGAACTCCCTGACCGCCCTCTCCGGAAATAACGACCTTTCGCATCGATGACTCCTTTCTATTCCTGCCGGACTATGCCTATTTCCTCTGGGCCAAGCGTCTCGGCTCCATCGGGGGCCCTTTTATAGGTTTTTTTAAAATGCTGCAGCATTTCATAGGCGGATTTGAATCCCAACCGGCGGCCATTATTCTCGATGCACTGTGAGATGACATCCACAAAGGCAAACCCGGGCCAGCTAATCGCTTCTTTTATACAGTTACGGAAATGGAGCTGGTGATAGACAGTTGTTCTGGCATAGAAATACTTGCCCCCGGATTTCATAAGGCTCTGGAGATTTATCGTATCGTAATAGGCGCCGGCAGGCGTGCTTACCGTTTTGGTACCACGCGGCGTTGTCGGCCCTGCCTGGCCGCCGGTTAGTCCGTAGACATTATTGTTGTTGCAAATCACGGTCAGGTTGGGGTTGCGCCTGGTGGCATGGAGCAGATGGTTGCCGCCGATGCTGGCCATGTCGCCGTCACCGGATACCACGATCACATTAAGGTCGGGGTTCACCAGCTTAACCGCCTCTGCTACGGGCAGCGTACGGCCGTGCAGGGTATATACGCCATCGACGTTCATGTAGCCAGCAATTCTGCCGGTGCAGCCCACTCCAGAGATAACCGTGCTGTTGGTATAATTAAGACCACGTTCATCCATCACCATTGCCAGCTGGATCATTATCTGTCCAAGCCCGCAGCCGGGACACCAACTGGTAGGTAAACGGTCCAATTTTATAAGGTCCTTGAACATCATGACACCTCCAGTTCAAGCTTTTCTTGCAGGCCTTGCTTGATCAGCTCCAGGTTAATCCTGCCTCCGAGCAGAGGTACGCGGGTGACGTCCCTCTTGAGTTCACGTTCCACAAGGCTAGCGTACTGGCCGTCATTGGCTTCAATAACCACGATATTTTTATAGTCCTGAGCATGCTGCTGGAGCTCATCGCCTAGCATGGGGAAGATGCGTATGGGCCGGAAAAGAGCGTAATCGGAACCGAGAGGGGCAACCACCCGGGAAACGATACCGTAGGAGATTAGAAGGGTATCACTCGTCGTATTTCCACTGAACTCAAAGTCGGGGTAGCGGGCGGCTACCTCGTTATGGCGAGCTTTAACTTTGGCGAGCCATGCACGGTACACCTCAGCATCGGCAGTACGAGCCCTGCCTTCTTCGTCGTGAGCCAGGCCGGTAAGGTACCTGTGCCCGGTTCCCAATGGTGGCCTGGTGCGGGGGATAATCTCTACCTCGATGGTATCGAGGTCAACGGTCTCATTCAAATGGCTCAAGAAGGCATCGCCCAAGAGAATAGTGGGCGATAGGGATTCTTCTGCAGCATTAAACGCAATAACTGCGTAGCGATAGCATTCCTTAACGGAGTTGGGGTAGAAAACGATGGGGTAGTAGTCACCACTGCTGCCGTAGTTCGTCTGCTCGATATCCTGCTGTGCTGGCATGGTGGGCATCCCTGTGGCTGGCCCGACACGCTGCACGTTTACTATCACCATCGGCACCTCCACCTCTTGAGCGTAGCCGATTGCCTCCTGCATCAGGCTGAAGCCCGGACCTGAGGTAGCGGTAAAGGACTTGGCACCGGCCAGCGATGCACCAATTATGGCATTGGCAGCCGCCAGTTCATCCTCGCTCTGGATGAACTTAAATTCCGGGTTCTGCGCGGCCTGCTCTGCGGCCAGTATCAGGATCTCTGTTGAGGGGGTGATGGGGTAGCCGGCGAAGAAGGTTGCACCCGCTCTGAGTGCGCCGAGGAAGATGGCTTCATTGCCCTGAACCAGATACCTCATCGGTTTCCTCCCTTTGATCTGGGCGCTCTGACCTCGATGGCCATGTCAGGGCATAGCCTCTGACATAGTCCGGTTCGGTCGCAGCGGCCCTCTATCTCGATGATTGCATCGTCTTTTAGCTCCAGCGCCTGCCTGGGGCAGGCCTCCACGCAGATATAACAGCGCTTGCACCAGTCGGCATTCCACTGGATGCTGGGATAGTCGATTAGCCTGGGTGCTGCAGTAGTCATTGGGCTATCTTCTCCTTTCCTTTTCGCATATGCATCTGAGTTAGTGAGTTCTTAACCGGGTAATATAATAGAGATTGCTGAAATAGTCTTGGTCAACCCCCTAATCCCCCAATCTTGGGGGACTTCAAAAGCTGGGGGACCCCCCCAGACCCCCCACAGGAAGTATACGTGCCCACG
>JAIWEW010000160.1:0-3022 GCA_048632005.1 bacterium | reverse complement strand
AGCATAGGCTACAGGCGGTGTCTAACTTGTGCTCCACGGAGGTGATTATATGGCTAAGAAAAGAGCAGCGAGAGATATCATGAAGGTGCCCGTAATTACTGTAAAAGGGGACATGCTTGTGACGGATGTGATAAAACTCATGACACGCTGGAGTATAAGCGCAATACCAGTCATAGATGACGATGGGAAGCTTCTGGGGATGGTTACCGGGCGTCTTGTCATGAATTTGCCGATTGACGGTGTCGCAGCACGTACGGTAGTTTCTGAGGTCATGACCAAGCAAATGGAGAACTGCTGTCCAACCTACGCCCCTGAAACACCAGATGAGAAAATAATGAATGATTTCGCTGCTAGTCGTATCAATCGGGCTCCAGTCGTGGACGACGGTAAGGTCGTCGGCATAATCTCTCGGCTAGATATTATTGGTGAGCTAGATCGAATCTACAGCCGGTATGTTGCAGGGGCTGAAGCGTAGTTGGGAATATACGTATTAGATATGCATGAGACTACTGAAGAGGTCTGATCCAACCCCCTATACTCCCCAATCTTGGGAGATTTAAGACTGGGGGACAATCCCAGACCCCCGGCAAGAGGTGTTTTGTACCTCTTTTTCAGAAGTCTCCATATATGCAAAAGGAGTAAAACCGTTATAAAACTGAAAGGGGAAATATCTAAAGGCAATGTATCAGTACTATCCACAGATCCAATTAACGAGTGGCTGATACAATTATCAATCATAAAATTGATCCAATCGCTATATATGAGAATGGTAATTTGTGCAGCTTGATTAACGAAAGGGATACTATTGCTTGCGTCGTTTCTACTGGCAGTAATCCGAACAAAGAGACTGCCAAGTCATTGTTTGATGCCAATGGTGAGGTTGTCGACGAGGTCTGTGGAGGCTAAGTTTCAGTTTAAAACTTAGAGGCAAAATTCCATATTTTAGGAGGTAACCATGGCGACAAGGGAGATATTCTGGAACATTGGAGAATGGGGTTATATCCTTTACGGCCTTCTTATCCCTTTAGCGATAGCTCTCGCCTATGCGGTTTACCAGCGCTATCGCCTGTTGCGAGTGGGACAGCCAGATAACAGGCTCGATAAGCTCCCGCAGCAGATATGGTCCTTTGCCGTCACCGGCGTCGTGGATGGCCTCATTCATCGACGCTTTCTTAGAGAACCATATCCCGGCTTGATTCACTTCGTTATCTTCTGGGGAGCGCTCTTCTTTTTACTGGCAGCATTTCTAGATTTCTTCTCCCACTATATATTCGAGTTCATGCAGGGGGCTATATACCTGGGTATCTCCTTTTCTGTGGATGTCCTCGGCATTGGGGTACTGATAGGGGTGGCCTTTGCCGCCTATCGTAGATATATCCAAAAACCAGATAGGCTGGATAATAAACCTGAGAACGCTATTGCCCTCGCACTCATTTTTGTCATCGTATTCACCGGCTTCATAATCGAGGGGCTGCGCATTGCATATTTCACCGCCAATCCCGAGATATTCGAGGAAATTTACCCGGCCATCGGCCCATACGATCCATCATGGGCAGTATGGTCGCCGGGGGGATGGGTCTTCGCTAAGATGTTTAGCGGCGTCTCCTCAGAGGCGATGCTTCTAGCTCATAGAAGCCTCTGGTGGTTTCATACCATCCTGGCACTGGGAGCCATAGCATATGTAGCGGTCACATGGACCACACTGGCCCATATCGTTGTTGCCCCCTTCAATGTTCTCTTCAGATCCACCCGTCCCAAGGGAGCACTGGCACCCGTCAATCTGGAAGAGGCCGAGACATTTGGCGTCGATAAGATCAGCGGTTTCACATGGAAACAGCTGTTCGACCTGGATGCCTGCACCAGATGCGGCCGCTGCCAGGACATATGCCCTGCCTATCTCAGCGGTAAGGCCCTCTCACCGAAAAAGCTGATCCAGGACCTCAAGCAGCACTGGCTGGATGTGGGCCCCGGTCTGGTAAAGGCCAAGGCTGGAGGCAATGGAGGTAATCCGGAAGAAAACAGCATCTCCTTGATCGGTGATGTGATAACCGCGGAAGTGATCTGGGATTGTACTACCTGTCGCGCCTGTCAGGAGGTCTGTCCTGTCTTTATAGAGCACATCGATAAGATCATAGATATGCGCCGCAACCTGGTGCTGGAGCAGGCCGAGATGCCGGAGACAGCAGAGATAGCGCTGCGTTGCATCGAGGAGAGGGGGCATACCTGCAAGGGGACCACCGCATGCCGGATTGACTGGTGCGGCGATATAGAGGGCGCTAAGCTCCTGTCCGAGGATCAGGATGTCGAGATACTCTACTTCGTTGGGTGTTCTGCTGCTCTCGAAGACCGGAATATGAAGGTATCAGCTGCTTTCGGCAGGATACTGCAGGCAGCGGGGGTAAAGTTTGGCGTGCTGGGTGAGGAGGAGAGCTGCTGCGGCGAGCCCGCGCGCCGTATGGGCAACGAATATCTTTTCCAGATGCAGGCGATGAAAAATATCGAGACCTTTAAACGCTACGGCGTGAAGAAGATCGTAGTAAGTTGCCCCCATGGCTATAACACTTTGAAGAACGAATACCCACAATTCGGTGGCGAGTTTGAGGTGGTCCACCACTCGCAGTTTATCGCCGAACTAATCAAGCAGGGTCGCCTTAAGCTGAAAAACGGGATCGCCCAAAAGATCACGTATCACGATGCATGCTACCTGGGCCGTCACAACGATGTCTATAATGAGCCGAGGCAGGTGGTAGCGGCTATCCCCGGAGCACAGTTCAAGGAAATGGAGCGCCACCGCAGCAGGAGCTTCTGCTGCGGCGCCGGCGGTGGGCATATGTGGATGGAGGAAAATGTAGGCACCAGGATCAGCGAGATGCGCACCGATCAGGCGCTTGCTACTAAGGCCAGTGTTATTGCTACTGCTTGCCCCTTCTGCCTCCAGATGTTTGAGGATGCTATTAAGGCGAAAGAAGCATCTGACTCATTAAAGGCCATGGACATCGCCGAGCTGGTGGCGGGAGCGATC
>JAIWEW010000159.1:0-3082 GCA_048632005.1 bacterium | reverse complement strand
TATATCCCTCAATCTTGGGGGACTTGAATCTCGGGGACGCCCCCAGACCCCCGGCAGGAAGTATCCTGCACCTCTTTTTCAGCGGTCTCTAGTATATCAGCTACCTATCCGAACGATAGCAAAGATTCTAATGTCTTGACAGGCTGATAGCGGCATCTTATAATATTATTGCGAGTGATTCTCATTAACAATAATAACGGGATAGGAAATTATCATGGCAGAAATGAAAGTATTAACAGGGCAACGGGTCACCAGTCAACGAAGGTTAATTCTAGACATATTACGTCATTCAGAAGGTCATCTTGATGCAGATGAGCTCTATCGCCTGGCAAAGGAGCGGGAGCCGCGTATTAGTCTCGCTACGGTCTATCGTAACCTGAACCTGTTTAAGGAGCTGGGGCTGGTGGAGGAGCGCCATTTTACGGAGGAGCATCACCATTATGAGGTTAAGAGAAAACGGAAGCATCACCATTTAATCTGCTTAGGCTGTGGCAGGGTGGTCGAGTTTGAGTACCCATTAACCAGGCAGATGAAGGAGCATATAAGCCGTAAAAGCGGCTTCAAGGTCCTGAATACTGAGGTTTCTATGGAGGGCTACTGCGAGCGATGCCGCAGGGATAGGGAATAATTTATTGAATACGAAGCGGGAACAAAAGACCTCACAACTTGAAAAGGCTGATGTGAATGAAAAAAGGCAGATAACGGTGTGCCAGATGCGGCCTGGTCAATCGGGGAAAATAGTACAGATACTGAGAGGATATGGTCATCAAAGAGGTCGTGGGCATGGCTGCCATGGTCTTACCGATCGCCTCCACGCATTGGGCGTCAGGCCGGGCAAGCGGATAACCAAGGTAAGCGGGATGTTTATGCGGGGCCCGATAACACTACAGGTAGGTCAATCACAACTTGCTATTGGATATCGTATGGCGGGTAAGATATTGGTTGAGGTGGACGGAGAAAATCCGTGAGCTCGTCTCCCCAGTCAGAGGAGAAAGACGGTTTGCCTACAGGGATAAAGACAATACTTTTAATGGGCAATCCCAATGTAGGTAAGAGCGTCTTCTTCTCTCGAATCACAGGAACAAGGGTAATCGCCTCCAACTACCCGGGCACAACTGTGGGATTTACCAAAGGTCATATGAAGCTGGGTGAAGAGGAGGTTGAGGTTATCGATGTACCCGGCACCTACACCTTGGAGCCCACCTCCAAGGCAGAGGAGGTGTCTTCAGAGATGCTTCGTAATGGCGACCTGGTAATAAATGTCCTCGATGCCACTAATCTAGAGCGTAATCTCTACCTCACCCTTGAACTCCTGGAGAGACAAATCCCAGTTATCGTGGCACTGAACATCTGGGATGAAACCAAACATCGGGGCATTAGCATCGATGTCGCCAAATTGGAGGAGCGTTTAGGGGTGCCTGTTATCCCCACGGTGGCTGTAACGGGGCAGGGGATTAAGGAACTAATAAATCGTATCCCCGAAGCTATCTCCCCTCGGTTACCCGAGCGTACCCATGACGAACGGTGGGCCGCCGTCGGCGATGTTATTGAGCATGTCCAAACCATAACCCATCACCATCATACCTGGCTGGAGCGCCTGCAGGATGCCTCCGTCAAGCCCTTGACCGGCCTTCCCATCGCAGCTGTCGTGCTCGTGACATCCTTCTTCGTGATTCGCTTTATCGGAGAGGGCCTGATCAGCTATGTAACGGAGCCAATCTTCGAAAACCTGTGGGCACCTTTAATGATGAAGCTGAGCGTGGCCCTGGGCTCGAGCGGTTTCTGGCACGATATACTTATCGGTAAGCTGTTCGATGGGGAGATAGATTTCTTTCAGTCTCTGGGCGTGCTGACCACCGGCCTTTTTATCCCGCTCGGCGCCGTGTTGCCCTACATCTTTTCCTTTTATCTGATATTGGGACTGCTCGAGGATGTGGGATATCTCCCGCGTTTGGCGGTGCTCCTTGACAACCTTATGCACCGCATGGGACTGCACGGCTATGCTATCATTCCCACCATGTTGGGGCTGGGCTGCTGTGTGCCGGCCATCATGGCTACCCGCATCCTGGAGAGCAAACGGGAGAGATTTATTGCCGCCACGCTGATCTCCATAGCCATCCCCTGTGCCGCTTCCCAGGCGATGATCATCGGCCTTGTTGGAGCCGAGGGGGTGCAATATGTGGCGATGGTCTACGGTACACTGTTTATAGTATGGCTTGTCCTGGGCCTTATCCTCAATCGCATGGTAAAGGGGTTCAGCCCCGAGCTTCTCATCGAGATTCCCCCTTATCGTCGGCCCCCCTGGCGAGCGGTATTCACGAAACTCTGGATGCGGGTCTACGGCTTTCTCAAAGAGGCTCTGCCCATAATTATGATAGCTATCTTTGCTATCGGCATTCTCTATAACCTGGGGGTTTTCGATGCTATCGCCAATTTTGCTGCTCCCGTGGTAAGCGGGGTTTTCGGGCTGCCCGAGGATGCGGTAGTCGCTATGGTGGTTGGTTTTTTCCGCAAGGACGTGGCTATCGGGCTGCTGGCCCCGCTGTCAATGAGCGCCACGCAACTAGTGGTCGGCACTGTGGTATTGACGATGTTCTTCCCCTGCATTGCTGCCTTCGTAGTCCTTGCCAGGGAGCTCGGCACTAAGGGCCTGTTTATGGCAATTGGGATAATGCTTATTGCAACGTTGGCTGTAGGCGGTCTGCTAAATGTGATTTTGTAGCGTGACTATGTAGAAAGCTTGACTTTACGTGATGAGAGCGGTTAGATGTATCAGTGTTTCTATCCAAGCCCCTCGTGAAAATAAAAGCTCTGCCATTCACTATACTTATAATAACTCTCATAGCTCTAATATCACCGGCGGTCAGCACCGTCGCCCTAGCCACCCCAGATGAACTGCTGCTAAACGGTGGCTTTGAAGATGGAACTGACCCTTGGCAGGCATATAGTGGCACCCTTGAGCGTACCACTGACCCCAGCTTTGTACGCAACGGCGGCTTCGCCGCCAACTTCAGCACCACTATGCTAGAATCCAATATAAGGCAAGTAGTTACGGTACAACCGG
The DNA here is from genome assembly GCA_048632005.1 of bacterium. Lineage (GTDB taxonomy): Bacteria > Chloroflexota > Dehalococcoidia > E44-bin15 > E44-bin15 > JAAXQM01. The sequence continues at coordinate 18 of JAIWEW010000159.1, read as the reverse complement.
GAGCCACTTATAGCTTCA
>JAIWEW010000158.1:0-3087 GCA_048632005.1 bacterium | reverse complement strand
GGGCGTGGCGCGCCGGCATCCGGACCGGACGGAGCTCATGATTGACTACACTGTCGTCTCCAAGGAGCCGCCGGAGTTCGCTATCGAGCCGAACCTGATCGTCGAGTACTGCCTGTGGCGCAGGGGCTTCAACCGGCCGGTGAGCGACCCGGGCAACGAAGCGGACGCCGAGGCGCGGCGGCAGACGGCGGCGCTCGCCTGATCCTCCTGCCCGAAGGGCGCTTGATCCGCCCAGAACGATGACGGCCGTGCCATCAATGAGCTCTTCACTGTTCGATTGAGATCAGGTAGTAGGCGCTTCCAGCGCCGTCAACCGTATCGGTGTAAGTGCTTAGCATCTCGTCCGTGATGTTGTTTTCAGGCACGTCGAATTCGGAATCCATCTATAGCCCCCGACTTGAGACCTTTTCATCCTGTCTTGACTGGTGTAGCTTGAAGCAAAGCCTGGGTAAGGTTACTAACACCTTCAGAGTTGTAACGCTCTATTGTCCCCTCGTCACAGAGCCTGGCCAGCTCGGGGTCCAGTGGAAGTTGCTCCAGTAGTGGTGCCCCCGCTGCCAGCGCCATCTCTTCACCATTGCTACTGCCGAAGATCTCGATCCTTTTCCCCGTATCAGGGGAAACAAGATAGCTCATGTTTTCCACCACCCCCAAAATGGGGATGTTCATTTTCTGTGCCATATTCATCGCCTTCTTCACTACCATTGCCGTTAGGTCCTGCGGGGTAAAGACGATGACAACCCCGGAGAGGGGCAACGACTGCATAACCGTGAGGGGGGCATCGGCGGTGCCGGGGGGTAGATCCACCAGAAGATAGTCCAGTTTCCCCCATACCACATCGTCCCAGAACTGCTGAATCATTTTGCCGATAAGGGGCCCCCGCCAGATAACGGCATCGTCCTCATGGGGCAGGAGGAGGTTAATGGACATGATTTCGATACCTGACTTGGATAGCACCGGCAGGATGCCTGTTTCGCTTCCACCGGGACGTGCGGTGATGCCAAACATCTTAGGGATGCTGGGGCCTGTTATATCTGCATCCAACACCCCCACCTCGTAGCCCTGGCGGTTCAGGCCAATAGCGAGGAGGCCGGTAACCAGCGACTTGCCTACGCCGCCCTTACCGCTCATCACTGCGATAACGTGATCGATCTTGTTAAGGTCCTGCGGTTTTGCCTCCTCGAATTCTATAGCGATTCCCTTGATCCCGGGAAGCTTTTCGAGAGCATTGATTGCCTTATCCTGAACGTATTTCTGAGCGTCAGTATTGAGGCCGGTTGAGGCCAGGGTGACCTTCATCCTATCACTATTAACCTTAATTTCCCGAATGAGATTCAATCCGGTTAAACTACGTGCTATGCCGGGCACAAGTATCTCTTTTAAGGCTTCCTGGATTTCTTCCTCTGACGGCATTCATTCCTCCTTTATGTAGATTATTTTAGTGCAAGCGATCCATCAAATTAGCGAGCTTGCCGGCTAAATACAGCTCCACTGCTTCATCGATGTTTTCTACATCAGTGGCTATGGTCTCAATGCCATAGCCCTGCATGGCTTCATAAGCTCCCCAGCCCATGCTCCCGGCGAGCAACACCTGACAATCGAGGATTGCCTCCGCCATGCTCTCATGCCTGGATTGGGAGCCGGCGTCGTAGCCATGCCGCTCTCCCTCCGCCAGCTTCACTGGCTCATGGGCAGCAAAGGTTTGATGACCAGCCTTGGAGCGCGTCTCTTTGGCGGTAACCTTCCCATTATCGACGGTGAACACTACATAGTAAGGTGCCCGGCCGAAATGCTGGCTGATGTTCATTCCATCGTCTGATGCAGTGGCAATCTTCATACCATTCTCCCTTTTAGTATGGCTAAGATAATATTATCTTGTATTTTGGTGTGCCGTGCCAGAAATATACTTTGGCCCTTACCTCCTTCCCCTGTGAAAGATACCTTTCACACACGTCGCGTAGCTTTCTTGACACGGGAGATCTGAGGAAAGATACAAGGGCTTCGTACTTCTCCCCGAGTTCCTTGTTTTCTATTTCTCCCCTTAGAAGCTTCCTGAGGCAAATTCCCAGCTCTTGCTCAGTAAGGCACTTGATACACTTCCCTTGCAACTCTTTGGTAGAATATCGCGGCTCGAGCTCAATCGGACTCATCCTTTCATCTCCTTCCGCATGTGTCGCCGGTGGAGCAGGGCGGTTTTTCACAGCGTTCTTCCCTGCCACAACATGTAGCGCCTGGCTCCGCTGTATTCATTTTGATACTGTATGAGGCGGAAACAAGCTTCTCCATATTCTCACTACCGCAGTGAGGACACCTTGCGTTACCCTCAGGGGCGCGCACGAGCACTTCAGACACCCCGCCGCATTCACGGCAACTGTAATCATAAATCGGCATTTATATACTCCTTACTTTCAGAGTAGTCCAAATATCGGTATTTTTTATCTAGTTGTCCATTACCTTAGAAACGCTGTGCCAGAGCACCTCTACGGTTATTTCCCGTCATCAATGCTAATGGTCGCACACGTTATCGCCCGTGGCCAATGTGCCATCCAGGTGGGCCAGAACAAGCTTTTCCGGGTCGTCTCCCACAGCCCCGACAATAACCTCGATTCGGTTCTCACTGAACAGGTTCTGAGCCCTGATGCCCATGCCACCGGCTATGATAATATTTGCTCCTTCTTCCGCCAGCCATGCAGGGAACACACCTGGCTCGTGATCTGGGGGAATAACCAGTTCTTTGTTCACGATCTTTCGAGCGGCTTCATCCACATCGATCAAGGCGAAGTGTTCACAGTGGCCAAAATGCGGGGATACCTTGCCGTTGCTTATGGGTAGAGCATATCTCATAATTGAACCTCCTTATAAGACCCTTCATAGTCTGACATATAATTATTTCTGTAGAGTTCTACTAAAACTGCCACTACTGTATTTATCTGGATTCAATTTGTTATCACCCATTCATATTGTTATACATAATGAGACCGCTGAAAAAGAGGTGCAGGATACTTCCTGCCGGGGGTCTGGGGGTGCCCCCCAGCTTTAGAAGCCCCCCAAGATTGGGGGACTAGGGGATTGATAAAGACAATTTCA
>JAIWEW010000157.1:0-3092 GCA_048632005.1 bacterium | reverse complement strand
TATCGATCGTACTCAATGAAGTGAAACGAGTTCTCATACCTGGAGGTAGACTCGGGGTCGTAAGTATGTCCACTGACAAGCGACATTCCTTTATGTTGAGACTTTACGAATGGACACATCAGAAGTGGCCAAAATACGTTGATTGTAGACCTATCCCAGTGCAACAATCATTAAAAGATGTTGGCTATCAAATAAAGAGTATGGAGAAATCAATGATGTATGGCCTACCTATCGAGAGCGTGCTTGCTATAAAAGAAAGTTGAGTGACCTGATTCAGTTTATTGTACCACTCCCAGAGTTAGATTTTCCGTCCGAAGCCGCAAGCCCCGGGGCGAGGTCCCACTGAACAAGGCAAGGCTACGCTGGCTATAAGGGGAGAGGGAATAGGAAGGGCCTACAGTATTATATACATCAGTGGTAGCTGCACAGATGTGCGTGCGTGATGTAGTTGCAACTTTGTATCGTGAGATTGTTCTAGTATGAAAAGGGCTACCCATTGGAGGGTACCCCTTCAAATATTCACGATTATCCGTGGACAGGGATTCATCACTGAAGTCAACTCCCCAGCAGGAAGTCTAGCACCTCTTTGTTGAACCTGCCCCGCTTGCTCATGAAGAATGCGTGTGAGCCGCCCTCTATCTTCACCAGCCTCGCGCCAGGAATGGCGCTCGCCAACACGTCCGAGGATGTTGGATTGACGAGTCTATCCTGAGTGCCGACGATGACGAGGGTCGGCGCTTGGATCGTGGGCAGCCGATCCAGCGTATCGTGGCCTAGTATGGCCTCGAATTGCCCTCGAGTCCCTTCCGTCGCCAGCCGCCAAGCAATGATCCTTAATAGGGGCCTGGCTACTATTCCCAGCAACCTGTTATTGGAGGCGAGCGAGACCACCATGCCCATTATTTTCTCAGGATCGATTTGCCTCAACTCTTCGTCCGAGGCATCCTCACTAAGGCCGATGTGCTTCATGTACTCCGCGGAGTGTCCACCGCCGCCCTGTGTGCTGGCTGAGGTGCAACCCAAGACCAGCTTACGCACGCGCTCAGGATGGGAGAGGGCTATGTGCTGGGCGATCATGCCGCCCATGGAAACACCCAGTACATGGGCCTTGTCGATTCCTAAATGGTCCATCAGGCCAACAGTGTCATCGGCAAACATTTGCATCGAGTAGGGCCCTGTCGGCTTGTCCGACTGCCCGACACCTCTATTGTCGAAGGTGACCACCTGGAAGTGCTTCCTGAAGGTGCGCCTCTGGAAAAACCACGCCATTTTGGACCCGGAGAAACCCATAATGAGGAAAAGCGGCTCTCCCCGTCCCTCGACACTGTAGTTGATGCTGATTCCGTTTACTCTCGCTCTGGGCATCTCTCAACTCCGATACAGCCTTCAATCTTGGTGACCAGACTACAATTAGTATACAATTTCTAGGATTAGAGTTGCTAAATTCGTTGCTTATATGACTAGATGAAGACCATTATACCATGATCAGAAGTTAGTGGGTCATGGTTTTGTATTTACAGAGGGTAAAAAATGTGGCTTTGACACCTTGATTTCGTAACGCGATGTTTCTACAATTACTGCGATGAATACTGATTCACAGGGCCTGGTGGGATTAAATAAATCCGATATCAAACGCGCTGCTGACATGCTCAGCCGGGCATTCTGGAATTACCCGGTTAGTATATACGCTTACCCTGACGAACTTGTTAGGGGGAAAAGGTTGCCATACTTCTTTCAGTATGTACTGCATTACTGTACAAGATATGGCGAGGTTTACACTACATCCCATGAGATGGAAGGGATTGCCATCTGGTTGCCCTCAGATAACTACCCAATGACTTTCTTGAAGCTGTTACGTTCTGTGCCACTGCCAGTATTCTTCGGTTTAGGCTGGGAGAGTGGACAGAGAATGAAGTCTTTTGGTGATTATATTGACAGCGTTCACAAACGTCTAACTCCCTTCAAACATTTGTTTTTACAAACAATAGGGGTAGATCCTCAGTTTCAGGGAAAGGGCTATGCAGGTAAGCTACTAAGACCGATGTTAGCCAGAATGGATGAAGAATGTTTACCGTGCTATCTCGAGACAATAGACGAAGCAAATGTCTCGCTATATGAGCATTTTGGTTTCAAGGTAGTCGAGAAGAGTGCAGTTCCTAAAACCAACCTTACTAATTGGGCAATGTTGAGAAGAGCTCCGCAAGACGCCTGCTGACCGTTCTTTATTAAATATTTTCGCTCTGGATACGCTTCGGTTTCAAATAGGAGAAGGAAGTAGAGCTAGTTATTGAAACTACTTCAGCGATAGTAGCTGTACGGGTGTCCGTGCGACACGAAGTTATAATATTGCAACGTGAGGTTGTGCTGGCAAGGTAAGGGGACACCCGTTATCGGGTAGCCCCGTATAATTCACTTGCATAGCTCTCCCGGTTATCGACCACCAGTTCCAGTAGATATAAGGCTGCTCTACAGACCGGATAATTTAACTACAGAAGTGGTAAAATAATCAGGGACAGGTCAGAGAGTTAGGGGCTAACAATAACCGACAATGAATCCACCCAACTAGGTGTAAAGGAGGATACTCTGATGGACTCTATAGTCATCCGATATTGCATGGGGTGAAGTTCAACCCTTCCACGGGCCGTCCGTGTGGCGGAGCTTTTAAAGACTGAACTGGGAATAGAAGCCGAGTTACAGCAAGGGAAACCAGGAGAATTCACCGTATTGGTAAATGATGAGGTGATTGCCAAGAAGGGCTTCCTCATGCTTCCTTCGGACCAGAAAGTCATCACTGCTGTCCGGCAGGCACTCGACGGTGGCGCACCTCCAGGAGGAGCACCTGCGACAGAGTAGCCGGATGGGGGTGCGTGCGAGATGTAGTTGTAAAATTGCATCGTGAGGTTGTGCTGGCAAGCAAACAGGTATTAATCCGGCAGGCTGGTCTTTGGTGTTAAGTTCTATTGCCCTGGGATTTTGCTAATAGAGTCTGCTGAAATAGTATCAATCAACCCCCTAATCCCCCAATCTTGGGGGATTTATTAAAGCTGGGGGCCCCCCCACACCCCCGGCCGGCAGTATACGGCACCGCGGGA
>JAIWEW010000156.1:0-3100 GCA_048632005.1 bacterium | reverse complement strand
ACTGCTGAAAAAGAAGTGCAGGATATTTCCTGCCGGGGGTCTGGGGGTGTCCCCCAGTTTTAGAAGTCCCCCAAGATGGGGGGATATAGGGGGTTGATTGAGAGTATTTAAGTAGTCTCACTAAGACAGCCGACAGGCAATGTGTATCTAAGGAGATACGGCCGGAAAGAGGTACCATTTTAACTCTTAAGGATATACTCACTCATTGTTGAGGTGCGGATCTTGGTGAAGTTTAGAAACGCCGACACGCTCCTGAACATGCGGTACATGTTCCCGGCGAGTTGAAGGATGTTACTAGCGCCGTAGAACAGGAAAGGATTTGTAATATGCTTGGCTGAAGGCCATGCCTCCTCAACGATGCCTTCGAATGGGGGTGCATCCGGGGTGACGGCCCGCACGACCACGTTGCGGATGTAACGGGCACGTGGCTGCATTGCCTCCGATACAGGTGACTGCGTGCCGTGCCAGCGGCGGATCCACTCCTCATGCGAGAGCCGATGGGGGCGTTCCATCAGCGTCACCGCCATTATTACAGGAGACCTCTGACCATCGGGCCAGTCGCGCTCGTGGAAATGTCTGTTGCCACCGTATTCTGTATATATGCATTCATCCACCAGATATCCGGCGATCTTGAAGCCATATGACTGCAGGATTTTCTCGATCACATTGTGTTGCTCAAGATCGTCGATCCACAGGGAGATCTCGGCGCTTATCGCCGGCCCGCGATACAGCTTGGGAGCCGGCGATCTCACGGTGGAGTACTCATCATCGATGTACATGGTGAGCTTGTTCATACCGGCATCATAGAGTCCGTGCTGAACGTCATTCAGTAGCAAATCTCTGGTTTTCTGCTTGGATTGTTCCTTGGATGCCCACAGGGCGTAAATCAGTTTAATCACGGACCACCTCCCGATTAGAGTTTTGGATTGGTAGTTAAGTTCCTGTCACCGTACATCTGTTCGGTTGAACCCGCCATAATTTTTATGGCCATTGTCCTGGGCATGAGGCGGTTGGTGACGAAACTTGAGAAGCGATACATTTTTCCCGGTACGAAAGTATGGGTTTTTCCCAGGGCGGCCACAGACTCACGGGCTACATCCACGGGTTTCATCGGCCCCGGCCCAAAGGAGAGTTTGTTGGGCTTCGTCTGAATATAATTGGGCGTCTCGATGGCCCCGGATACGCTCACCATTACATCGACCCCGTGCTGCTTCATTTCATACCAGAGACCTTGCCCCAGGACGGTGTTATACGCCTTTGTGCCTCCATAATTGGCTAGTAAGGGGGCACCCTGGAAGCCGGAGAGAGAGCTCATCAGGATGACACCTCCGCGTCCGCGTTGCATCATTTTACCTCCGAAATGGTATGTGAGCATAAGCGGTCCCCGGCAGTTAACATCGATATGCCTGAGATGGTTTTCCAGTGACTGGTTGAAAAAGGCACCTATAGTATGAAAAGCTGTATCATATATCATCAGGCCAATTTCAATATCGTCGGTATGCGGGGACAGTTCTTCAATAAGGTTGGGTGATGCAAGGTCTAGCTCTACTGTCCTTATATCGACATCGTATCGACTCTTAAGCTCGTTTTCCAGCTTTTTCAGCGGTTCGCTGCGGCGGGCTATCAGTACCAGGTTGAGCTTTCTCCTCGCCAGCTCTTCGGCGAAGGCTGCGCCCAGTCCGACGCTGGCTCCGGCGATAAGCCCCCATGGTCCGTATTTATCACTGAAGTTTACCGTCATATAGCTGCCTCCCTTTCCTGAGTTGATGAATATTGTTGGTTAAGTCAAATATACTTTTCTTTTATTCACATGCTCTGTATCCCCTGCGTCGTTGCTTTTCTAAACAGCCGTATTAACAGATGATATCTACGTGATTATCTCTTGTCTTGCAAACGCCGCCACTGGACGTAGAGTTTAGTGCCCTCATCAATAGAAACCTTTGGCTCCCAGCCCAGCTCCGATTTGGCCTTGGAACCATCAATATACATACTATTTTCAAATTCCCCGAGGTCGGCGCGGGTCAGGAACGGAGGTTCCTTGAAACGCCACAGCTTGGCCCACTTCTCCATTAAAAAGGCTACAGAATATAGTAGGCTCATGGGCATGTTCCACTGGCGCTCTGATTTACCCAGGGCCCGGGCGAGTGCAGCGGCGAACTCGCGGAACCGCTGCTCCTCAGTAGGAGCTACGTTATATATCTGCCCGGCGGAACGGTCGCTGGTTGCTGCTAGGATGGCGCATTCGACAACATCGGTCACATAGGTCAGTGCTGCCCTGGGGTTCGACTTGCCTGGCCACACGACAATGGGTGCGTTCACGAGACCATAGAATCGATCTGTGAGTAGCCTGTCCCTCGGACCAAATATACCGGAGCACCTGATAATAGTAACCTGTAGATTACCCTCGCGGTGGTATTCTTGTGCTAGCTTATCAGCCAGCATTTTGGCATAACCGTAATAGGAATTTGGATGGAACTCAGCATTGAGCGGAGAGGTCTCTGTGTCTCGAGTTTCACTTGTCGCCCCACCGCCGTAGACATCTCCTGAGCTGACTTGGAGAAAGCGAGCCACCTTAGCTTCAGCACTTGCATTAAGCATGTTCTCTGTGCCCTTTACGATGCATGACTCGAACTCCTGCCATGATCCCCATCCAGGCATAACCTTGGCAGCAGCGTGGAATACCAATTCCACACCCTCCACGAGAGGGCGTAGGCTGTCGTAATCCTCTATGTCGCCAATGATGATCTCGGCCCCCGTAGTCTTTAAATGGCTTATATCGGACGTCCGGCGGGCCAGGGCGCGCACTTCGTGGCCCTCTGCCAGTAGGCGCTCAACGATATGGCTCCCCAAGAAACCAGTGCTACCGGTAACCGCTGTCTTCATCACATCCTCCCTCTATTTATAACATATCAAATTTCATATAACCTAGCCCGCAAACACTTGCCAATCATTACTCTGCCTCTCCATGTTATTACGTCGCTGGGATAAACCGACTTTCCGTGAACTACATGTCACATAGATTACATGGCCCGAGTCTATTGGAGAGTGCTGAAAAAGTCAAGCTCACGAATTGACTTGTGATTATTGCTACCGAATGTGG
>JAIWEW010000155.1:0-3105 GCA_048632005.1 bacterium | reverse complement strand
CTTCCTGCCGGGGGTCTGGGGGTGTCCCCCAGCTTCAAAATCCCCCAAGATTGGGGGATATAGGGGGTTGATTATGACTATTTCATTTGATCTTCTAGGGCAGATACTCGATATCCATACTTTCCTGACTATGGCTCGCTATCTATAGCTTCTACCTCTACCCCCTTAGATGTTACCCAGGCCAGACCCTGCTCGATATCCTCATCGCTTCCCTCCATCTCCAGCACCACCCATCCCTGCTCCCCAGCAATATCGGCACGGTGAATATTTGTCGTTATTCTATAATCCTGAACTAGATTATAGATCAGCGGTGCGGTAACAAGCTCCGGGGGAAAGGTAAGTTTCATTTGTCGCTTCGTCATCTGATCTCCCTATTATGCTTTTTCCGACGCCACAGCTTGCGTAATATAGTCTGCAATCCCCTGTGAAGGGGTACCCGGGCCGAAGACCGCACTTATTCCTAACTGCTTAAGGAAGGGGATATCATCCTCCGGTATGATGCCCCCGGCAATCACGATGACATCCAGCCCTTTCTCCTTAAGCTGCGCGGTTATAGCAGGGAACAGGTCCCGGTGTGCACCGGATAGAATGCTCAGCCCTACAACATTAACATCCTCCTGAAGCGCAGTTTCAGTGATCATCTCAGGAGTCTGGCGAAGCCCACTATAAATAACCTCCATTCCCGCATCCCGCAGGGCACGCGCAATATATTTAGCACCCCGGTCATGTCCATCCAATCCCGGTTTAGCAATCAACACTCGTATCGCTTCTGCCACGATAGTCCCCCTTAATCAGACTTTCTGAACCAGCTCGATGAGTACCCCTTTGGTGGCACGAGGGTGCAGGAAACCGATCATCCCGGCAAGCCCCTTCCTCGCCTTTTTATCGATAAGCTCTACGCCCTTTGCCGCAAGCGAATTAAGCTCCTCATCGATATTGTCCACCTCAATGCAGATATGATGAATGCCTTCGCCCTTCTTTTCGAGGAATTTCGCAACTCCACCCTCTGGATTGATAGGTTCTATAAACTCGATATTGGTATCGCCAACACGAACAGTTGCCGCCTTAACCCCCTGGTCCGGGATTTCTTCTATGTGATCCGCTTTCAGACCGAAGACGTTGTCAAAGACACTCAGCGCTTCATCAGCGCTATTAACCGCTATAGCAATGTGATCAATACCCTTGATCATGTATTCCCTCCTTTTTTTATCTTTTTGCCTCTTACGTTGTAATTAGAATGAGCTAAATTCCCGCTGCTCCCCGAAGACACCGCGGAGCACATCGCATATCTCGCCGATAGTAGCATATTCCGCCACGCATTCCATGAAGGCAGGTACGGTGTTATCTGTGCCCTTGGCGATCTCCTCCAGGTGACTGAGAGCAGCTTTCACCTTAACGTTATCCCTGTCCCGCTTCAGATTGGCCAACCGCTCCCTCTGTTTGTTCGCCACCTCGGGGTCGAGACGAAGCAGCGGCAGCTTAGCATAGGTGGAAACGAACTTATTTACCCCTACGATAACCTTCTCACCAGCCTCAACAGCCTTCTGGTAGCGATATGAGCTATCCTGTATCTCCCTCTGAGGGAATCCCTGCTCGATAGCGTGCAATGCACCACCCATTCCGTCGATCTTCTCTATATAATCACTCGCCTCAGCCTCTATAGTATCGGTCAGTGATTCTACGAGATATGAGCCAGCCAAGGGATCCACACTATCGGCAACCCCGTTTTCATAGGCAAGTAGCTGCTGCGTTCTCAATGCAATGGTCACCGCCTCCTCGCTTGGTGTCGCATATGCCTCATCGCGGGAATTAGTATGAAGCGACTGCGTTCCCCCAAGGACAGCGGCTAGTGCCTGCATCGCAGTACGAATCACATTATTATCGGGTTGCTGCGCGGTGAGGGTAGATCCTCCTGTTTGGGTATGAAAGCGAAGCATCCAAGAGCGAGGCTCCTGAGCTCCAAAGCGTTCCTTCATTATCCTCGCCCACAATCGACGCGCTGCCCTAAATTTGGCCACCTCCTCGAACAGGTTATTATGAGAGGCGAAGAAGAAGGAAAGTCGGCCAGCGAACTTATCCACATTAAGCCCTGCGTCTATGGCAGCCTGAACATAGGCAATGCCATCGGCCAGGGTGAACGCCAGTTCCTGAGATGCGGTAGACCCAGCCTCTCTGATGTGATAGCCGCTAATGCTTATCGTGTTCCATCGCGGCACGTTCTCTCCACAGTATTTGAAGACATCGGTAATCAATCGCATTGAGGGGCGTGGGGGGAAAATATAGGTGCCGCGTGCAATGTACTCCTTTAAAATGTCATTTTGGATGGTGCCGTCCAGCTTCGCCAGATCAACCCCCTGCTTCTGAGCCAGGACAAGATACATCGACAGCAAGACAGGTGCAGTGGAATTTATCGTCATCGATGTACTCACCTTATCCAGAGGTATCTCCTGAAACAATACCTCCAAATCCGCAAGGCTATCGATGGCGACACCCACCTTCCCCACCTCTCCCCGGGCCAGCGGGTGATCTGAATCATAGCCAATCTGGGTAGGTAGATCAAAGGCAATGCTTAAACCCGTCTGTCCCTGCTCCAGCAGGTAGCGGTAACGTTTGTTGGACTCCTCGGCAGAGGCGAACCCCGCGTATTGCCGCATAGTCCAAAGCCTTCCCCGATACATGGTAGGCTGTATACCTCTGGTGAAGGGGTACTCGCCGGGGTAGCCGACAGCTTCATTATAGTCCCGACCGGCTAGATCCTCGGGGGCATATAAAGGCTCAACCTCGGTCCCGGAGCTTATCTCGAAATGTTCCTGGCGCTCCGGAGCCTTCTGTAGCGTTTTCTGTAGTATGGAATCCCGCCATTCTTGTTTGCTTTTACTCGGCATATCACCTCTCCGTTAGGTATTGTGAAGGAATTAACCATCTTGAGTTTATCGTATCCTCGGAGAGGTTGTCAATCAGCTGTAGTCATCCAGTGCGTTGGCGATTGCAACACAATAGACACATTTTAGCTAGGTGGGTTGTGCCTATGGCTTTACCCGTGCGGGTGTGACGTAGTTACACAATGACATCGTGAGGTTGTGTTAGTAGGAGATAAGTAGGGAT
>JAIWEW010000154.1:0-3122 GCA_048632005.1 bacterium | reverse complement strand
GACCGCGCTATATCTATATTAGGTGGAGTAAGGGGGAAGCGGACATGATCGAAGCGATGCTAAGTGAGAGCCAAAAGAGTCTGCGCAGCGAGGTAAGGGAGCTCGTCAAGTCTGTACCACGGCAGTTGATTCTGGATATGGACGCCGACAAGGTGAGGTATCCCAGAGAATTCCTGGAAGAAGCAGCCAGGAGAAAGCTGCTTGGTCTAAGGTTCTCACCAGAATATGGCGGCAGGGGGTTGAGCTGGAGTGATGAAATAATTGCTCTCGAAGAGGGCGGGGCACTGCCCCTATCCCTGGGCTGCCTCTATGCTCTGGTGAGCATTTGTGGCGAAGCTTTTCATGCCTTTGGAAGCGAGGCTCAGAAGCGTAAATACCTCCAGCCTACACTGGAAGCCAAGATATGCTGCGCCGAGGCGCTTACCGAGCCACGTGGCGGCTCCGACTTTTTCGGCGCCACTACCGTTGCCCACAAGGATGGCAGCCACTACCTTCTCACGGGGCAGAAGCGCTTCGTTGTCGGTGCTGAAGGTGCGGACTACTTCCTGGTCTATGCCAGGACCAACCCTGAAGCCCTCAGTCGGGACTCGCTGAGCCTGTTTATAGTTGAAAAGGACATGGGCGTGGAAGTTAAACACGTTTACGGGCTCATGGGAACACGGGGAGGTGGGGCAGGGAGGATAGTATTCCGCGATATCAGGGTGCCTGAGGAGAACATCATAGGAAGGGAAGGGCAGGGTGGAGAGATCTTCTACCGGATGATGATTCCGGAGAGGATGACCAGCGCCGCCGGTATCTTGGGAGTGGGCCGTAGCGCTCTTGAGATCGCCGCCCGTTATAGCAATAAGAGGAAAGCCTTCGGCAGCAAGATCAGGGACTTTCAGGCGGTGAGCTTTAAAATTGCCGATAGCGTGACCAAGCTCGATGCTGCAAGCTCCCTGGTACACACCACGGCTATAACCATCGACCAGGGGCTCAACCGCAGACTCGCGCGGCGTATGGTCTCCGAGGCCAAGAAATTCTGTACCGAGGTCGCCTGGGAGGTAGTGAACGACGCCATGCAGATCATGGGCGGCATCGGCTACACTAATGTGTTTCCCATCGAGCGCATGCTGCGCGACACCAGGCTGGCCATGATCTGGACAGGTACCAATGAGATAATGAACCTCATCATCCAGCACGAATACTACCGTGAACTACTGTCACGGGGTGATGAGATCCGGGACGTAGAAGCCGATGCGGCGGAGGCGGAGGAATTAGAGGAAAAGGTCTATGAGTAACTGTGTTTTTTCAGCGGTCTCTACATGTAGCTACCATTAATCGTCCTGGACAATGGTGAAATGATCGATGTCGTGGAAGTAGTCACCTGTCCTGTCATCGCTGAATACCGCCTGCACACGCATACCGGCCCTGATCTTCCCCTCATCCGTCTCGTCCAGGCAATGCAAGATGTTGGAGTCACTGCCATCAAGTTTAATATACGCTGCCGTATACGGGATCCTCTTTGGCCCGCCCGTAGTTGTATCGGTATAGGCGAACTTGGTGACCGTAAAAGCAAGCAATGTTCCCCGGTCTCCCACAGGTACGAACTCCTCCATGGTGATAAAACAATCGCGACACACAACACGTGGCGGAACGTAAATTTTCTTGCACTTTGGACACCTCACGCCGACTATCCGTTTATTATCCCTTAACTCTCTTAAAAACCGGCTATAGTAGAAACCGGCATGATAGTTGTATGGCATATCGGCAGCACACGTTATGCTCAGTGCCCCGGTATCCGTACTCTTCGATTCCATGGCGACTCTCTCCTTTAGTTCAGGTAAGGCAGGGAGCTGATTACCGTCACATCGGACCAGAAACACCCGCCGAAACCAGTAGCAACAGCGATCTTTGCCCCCTCAACCTGTTTCTGCTCTGCCTTTCCCATTACCTGCAGGGCTGCTTCCCCTATTCTCAACAGTCCCGTGGCACCGATGGGGTTTGTTGCCAGTACACCGCCGGAAGGGTTAATGGGAAGCTCTCCACCAATTTCCGTCGCTCCGCTCCTGACGAGTACCGGGCCTCCTCCCTCCTCACACAGCCCCAGCGCCTCCATCCAGCTAACGCCTGCTGTTGATGCGGGTATATAGAGCTCTGCCACGTCAAACTGTTTGAACGGGTCTGTGATTCCTGCCATCTTGTACGCCTCGCGTGCAGCAATCTCAAGTGAGGGCAGGTTCGCCAATCCGATCCCGTCGGCTACATGTACGAGGATGTGACAATCCCCTACACCCAGTACCCAGGCAGGCCGCTCAGTTATCTTCTTTGCCCTGTCTTCGCCGGCAAACACTAAAGCACAGGCACCATCAGTCCTTGGACACATGTCGAGAAGCTTGATCGGATAGGATATGTACGGCGACTTCATTACATCCTCAACAGTTATCATCTGCCGAAGATGGGCATATGGATTGTACTTCGCTGCATTGTTATGGTCCCTCACCGAGACGAGAGCAGCATCCTCCTCAGTAGCTCCATATCTGCTCATGTAAGCAGTATATTGTGCTGCCAGCGGGCCTATGGCTCCACCGGCGTACTCCCTCTCGGTAATGGGATCGAAACAGGTTGATATTGCTGCAGTCGTATCCGATTCAGAGTTCTGTTCCCAGCCGATAGCCAGCACGGTATCAAACAATCCCGATGCCGCGTGATAAAATGCCGCGTGGCCGATTGCACTACCCGTCGTCCCCCCGGTTGTCACTTTCATGATCGGCTTCATGTAACCACCGGAGCCATCCACACTCCACATATCCACATAATTGATCGATTCAAAATGGTCCATGTTGCCGATTACTATTGCATCTATATCGGCAATGGTCAGCTCTGCGCTTTCCAGAGCCCTCTTGACAGCAATATGTATCAACTCCTGGCCCTTGCACTCGGTATTCTTACTCTTGTGCTGTGTTTGGCCTACCCCGACAATTGCTACCCTGTTCTTCATATTACTAAGGCTCCCTCATAATGAGACCGCTGAAATAGTCTCAATCAACCCCCTATATCCCCCAATCTTTGGGGGACTTTTAAAGCTGGGGGACACCCCCAGACCCCCGGCAGGAAGTATCCTGCACCTCTTTTTCAGTGGT
>JAIWEW010000153.1:0-3130 GCA_048632005.1 bacterium | reverse complement strand
ACCTGAGAACGGGCAGTTATCAGTATAGTTCTTAGAGACTGCCGCAATACTTATAATCAACCCCCTATATCCCCCAATCTTGGGGGACTTCTAAATCTGGGGGACACCCCCAGACCCCCGGCAGGAAGTATCCTGCACCTCTTTTTCAGCGGTCTTCGTAAGTTGAACCTTCAGGCTATCTGAGGTACAATTAGATAGGCATGGGTATAGAAAAGATCAGGATCATCATTGCCGATGACCATGCGGTGGTGCGGGAAGGCACCCGCGAATTGCTCCAAAAAGAAGTGGATTTGGAGGTCGTCGGTGAGGCCGGGGATGGTGAAGAAGCAGTGAGGCTGGTAAGAGATCTTAATCCGGATGTGGCCATAATGGATATCGCCATGCCCCGACTCAACGGTATTGAAGCAACGAAGCAGATAAAAGCCATCTCACCGGGCACAGCGGTGCTTATGCTTACCGCCTACGAGCACGATCAGTATGTCTTTGCCCTTCTTGAGGCCGGGGCTGCCGGATACCTGTTGAAGGATGTCCCCAGTGCAAAGCTTATTGAGGCCGTTCGAGCAGTGCATGCCGGTGAATCGGCGCTTCACCCGGTTATTGCCCGCAAGGCGCTGGACCACTTCGTGCGTACTGTTGATAAGACCGGGGGGCCTCAAACCCAACCCCTTACTGATAGGGAGACAGAAGTGCTCCGATTAGCTGCTACGGGACAAAGCAATAGAGAAATAGCTGACACGCTCAGCCTGAGCATGCGAACAGTCCAGGCTCATCTGAGAAATATCTTTAACAAGCTCAAGGTAGGTTCGCGCACCGAGGCAGTGATCGCCGCATTAAAGAACGGGCTGCTTACCTTTGAGGACATAACTGATTCTTAGGATGAGCTAGAATCCCCGTGATACTATATGCAACGGCATAAATATTTACTCGTAGGATATGAGGGAATTCTAAATACTGACCTCCAAACTCTAAACAAATTCAAATGGCCCAGATCATAGCCCCGAAATCGGCAACAATTAGATTCCTTATGACTGCAGGGGGGCATCTCGTCTTTATAGGAAGAGGTGGGATATGAATGACAGGAAAAAGGGGGGGCACCAGGTAGCACCACCAAGAACGCAAGCTGCCTGGGAGGAATTACAGCAGAATGTTTCCGTTATCAAGGATAACGAGCAATCGCTGGCGGCACTGAACGCTATCTCCGATCTTATTACTCAACCCCTGGAAATTCGACAAGTCCTCACGCTTGTGGCCGATAAGACTATGGAAGTTATGGGTACAGATGCTGTTTTTATATTCCTAATAGATGAGGAAGCTCAGGAGCTTGTACTGGAAGTCAGTAAGGGGGTCTCAGAGAAATTCGTGGCCGGCGTGAGGAGAATGAAATTAGGGGAGGGCTTCAACGGAACAGTAGCGCAAACTGGGAATGCCCTAATAGTGGATGATGCTATTACCGATCCTCTGCTAAGCAGGCAGGCTGTAGTTTTCGAGGGAATAAGGTCACAGCTTATCGTTCCTTTACGATCCAGGGGAAGGGTGATGGGAACCCTCTGTGTAGCTAATCGCGTGCCTGACAAGTTCCACGTTAGTGAGGTGGCGTTGCTAAGCAGCATTGGCAATACCCTTGGGGCTGGCTTTGAGAACGCCAGTCTTTTATGGGAAATGAAACAGGCACTGACATTATTACGACAATCGGAGGAGAAGTATCGCGACCTTTTCGAGAATGCTTATGATGCCATCTGGTTGCATGATTTAGATGGCAATATGCTTGCTTCGAATAAGGCGTGTGAGAAGCTTACCGGGTATTCCTCAGGGGAGTTCAAGAATACACACATCTGTCAACTGCTTTCCAAGTATAGCCTTTCATGCATGGAGCAGATAGAGCAGGGATTGATACGGAATGAGGATGTCGATTATCGTTGTGAGGGGGAATTGATCAAGCAAGATGGGACGAAGGCAATTGTCCATATCACGACCAGCTTAATAGCCCACGAGGGTGAAGTCGTAGGCTTTCAGCACTCCGCACGGGATATAACGGATGAGAGGAAATTACAGGAGAACCTTCACTACTACCTGCAGCAGGTCACCAGAGCTCAGGAGGAAGAACGCAAACGGATCGCCCGGGAATTGCATGACGAGACCCTGCAGAACTTAATCGCAATCTCACGTCAGATGGAGAAGATCATCTCCAGCGATGCGCTATGGGAGGAGAGTATTGAAGCTGTGCGTGACTTCAAGAAAAAAATTGAAGTCGCAGTGCAGGAGATACGCCGTTTCAGCCACGACCTGCGACCCTCAGTGCTGGATGATCTCGGTATGCTGCCTGCACTGGAACTGCTGGCCGACGATCTAGACAAGCGGGGAATCGCTACCAGCTTCAAGACGGTCGGCGAGGCGAGACGGCTTATCCCTGAGATAGAGGTGATGCTATTTCGCATTGCGCAGGAGGCAGTAAGTAACATATGGCGACATTCTCAAGCTTCAACAGCGGAACTTGTTATAGAGTTCAGCGATGCTTTGGTAAGGCTGAACATAGGCGATGACGGAAAAGGTTTTAGATTACCGCAAAGCGTGGTTGATATGGCTGGCCTGGGCAAGCTGGGGTTGACAGGAATGCACGAGCGAGCCAAGTTGCTCGGCGGTAACCTAACGCTGACATCCACGCAGGGTAAGGGGACAACGGTAACTGTCGAAGTGCCCTTAAAAGCATTCAACGGCGGTGGGAACACCAGCTATGGTAAAAATAATACACCTCCTCCTTAGAGCAGGTTGACCAACACCAGGAACAGCATTGTAGAAATCTGAAGCGAAGACAGGGAGCAGCAAGAATAAATATAGATCGGGTTGGGAAAGAGAAGATTGAAGTTCCATTGCTCCCAGGCAGCCAGAACCCAGGATTATATCTTGGTTCATAGTGTCAAGGAGTACCTGAGAAGCAGCATTAGATATTTCCCCTTTTGAGAAACATAATGTCAAGTTATTACCCAATCTTCCTGGATTTAAAGGGACGGAAATGTGTCGTGGTTGGTGGAGGTTCGGTGGCAGAACGTAAAATAGGGATGCTCCTTGAACACCAGGCGTCGGTGACAGTGATAAGTCCTACACTGTGCCAGGGATTGCAGCATCTTGCGGA
>JAIWEW010000152.1:0-3151 GCA_048632005.1 bacterium | reverse complement strand
CCCCATACTGCCCAGCCGTGAAAACGGCACGTGACCCGCTGGGTGTGGTATCAGCTCCTATGAAGATATCGACTGTGGTGCCCACTGGTGCAGCAGCGCCATCCAGGGTAACGTTGCCCCAGCAAAGCATTGGGGTGGTCGCCCCCTGCGCCGGTGCCGGGACCAAAGCGAACATTGGGAGTAAAGCGGACAGTAGTAGCAATGTAGCGATGATAACCAGTGATGTCGGAAGACTAAATCTCTTTAACATTATTAATTCCCCTTTCTCCATTAACTAATATAATATAGAGGCTGGAAGCTAAAACCTTTCTCACTGCCAACCTAAACAGCGAGCAATACACCAATTAAAATTACGGGATTGTAGCATAATATAACACGAATGTCAACAACACCTACGCATACGCATCTTGGGAAAATATAAATACAATAGTAATAAGTAGATTGCCCGTAGTTAACATAATATCGATGCAGTTCTAATCAATATCATTAGCTTAGCACCGCGATGGAGATGACTTCATCACCTTCATCAGGCTTCATAAGGCTGGCCCCTCTCCTGATTCTGCCCTGTGTTGGAATATTAGCCCCCTGCATGCGAAGTATAACACCCTGAGCGGTGAGTATCATCACCTCATCATCGGTGTTGATAACACGCGCGGCGACCACGCTCCCCACCTTTGAACTGAGGGTCTTCACTCCGGTACCTCCACGAGACTGGACACGGTATCGGGAAAGAAGGGTACACTTACCATAGCCAGTCTTAGTGATTACCATTATAAAAGCATCCGGAGAGACAATGTCCATTGCCACTAAACGGTCGTCGGGAGAAATATGGATTGCGCGCACGCCACCGCTGGTGCGAGAGGCAAGCCTGAGTCCACCGAGGGCAAACCTAATCGCATGGGCGCCTTCTGTTACTATGATGACCTCGCTGTCCTTGCCAGCCACCTTTGCTGCCACCAGCTCATCGCCCTTTCCCAGCCTCATGGCTATGAGACCATTGGAACGTACCGCTGCGAAACTCTGTGCAGCACTCCTCTTTATCACGCCGCGGCTTGTCGCCATAATCATAGAGTCCCCAGGAACAAATTCGGTTACTGCCAGAATCTCGGTTACCCGCTCTTTCTCCTCTATAGAGATTAATTTTACCAGTGGTATCCCCTTGGATGTTCGAGATGTCTCCTGAGGTACTCGGTAGCATTTAAGGGAATACACCCTCCCTCGATCAGTGAAGAAGAGGAGGGTATCAAGGGTATCGGCTGCCAGTAGGAGGCGTACGCTCTCTGCCTCGCGGGTAGCAATACCCATTACCCCTCTCCCACCCCGATGCTGCACCCGGTAGCTTTCTATAGGCATTCGCTTTATATATCCGCGGTTAGTAAGGACGATTATCACCTTCTGATGATGGATCAAGTCCTCTTCGCTAAACTCGTCTGGCTCATCCTCAACGATCTCCGTCCTCCGTGGATCACCATATTTTTCCTTTAGCTCCTCTGTATCCTCCTTGACCAGAAAAAGGATCTTCCTTGGGTTAGCCAGTAAGTCTTCCAGGTAGGCGATGGTCTTCAACACCTCGGTATATTCTTCGATGAGCTTTTCTCGCTCCAGGGCAGCAAGCCGGCGAAGCTGCATATCCAGGATGGCCTGCGCCTGCACCTGGGTTAGACTAAATGATGTCATCAGATTTTTCCGTGCCGCATCAGCGCTCGGGGAGCGCCGAATAACATCAATAACCTCATCTATATGGTCGAGGGCGACCTTTAATCCCTCAAGGATATGGGCCCGCTCTTTTGCATGGCGCAGATCAAAACGGGATCGGCGTACGATCACGTCCTGACGAAAAGCGATATATTGCTGAAGCGCTGTTTTCAGGCTGATCACTCTGGGCTGCCCATCGATCAGGGCCAGCATGTTGACGTGGAAGGCTGACTGCATTGCTGTATGCTTGAAGAGATTATTTAATACCTGCTCCGGTTGAGTATCCCTCCTCAGCTCGATAACGATGCGTATCCCCTGCCGGTCAGATTCATCGCGTAGCTCCGTGATCCCCTCGATCCTCTTCGCCTTAACCAGCTCGGCTATCCTCGCCACCAGCCCTGCCTTGTTTACCTGGTAGGGCAGCTCGGTAACCACTATCTGATGGCGTCCCTTAGGGAGTTCCTCAATGCTATATCTGGCGCGGATCAATACCTTTCCCTTACCTGTGGCATAAGCATTGTCGATCCCCTCGCGCCCGTAAATAATGCCCGCAGTTGGGAAATCTGGGCCACGAACGAAATCGGTAAGTTCGTCTACCGTGGCCTCAGGGTTTTCGATTAGATAGCAGATAGCGTCTGCTATCTCACCCAAATTGTGTGGCGGGATATTGGTGGCCATGCCTACCGCGATCCCCGAGGCACCGTTTATTAATAGGTTAGGAAGCCTTGAGGGAAGAACAGTGGGCTCGTTGAGGGTTCCATCAAAATTGGGTACCAGGTCAACCGTCTCTTTATCGATATCCAGAAGCATCTCCTGAGCCATTAAAGAGAGGCGAGCCTCTGTATAGCGCATAGCAGCTGGCGGATCGTTATCCACACTGCCAAAATTCCCCTGCCCATCGATGAGCATATATCTCAGAGAGAAATCCTGTGCCATGCGCACCATAGCTTCATAAATCGGGGAGTCGCCATGAGGGTGGTACTTACCCATTACCTCACCAACGATGCGAGCACTCTTTTTATAGGCACTGGAATGCGTGAGCCCCAATTCTCCAGTGGCATAAAGAATCCGTCGTTGCACCGGCTTCAATCCATCGCGTACATCGGGAAGGGCGCGGGAGACTATCACGCTCATGGCATAGTCCAGATAGGAGCTCTTCATCTCCTCTTCGATGTCTATTGGCTTGACTGCTCCGATATCCATCAATCACACCATACCTTAATATTTAAAAATCCTTCCAAAAGCATATCATGCTTCGCTGGGCTCGTCAAAGGGATAAAAAGAGAGATATGTCGCTTTACCATAAGAGACCGCCGAAAAAGAGGTGCAGGATACTTCCTGCCGGGGGTCTGGGGGTGTCCCCCAGATATAAAAGTCCCCCAAGATTGGGGGATTAGGGGGTTGATTGAGAATATTTCAGCAGTTTCTATAAAGCAGTCTCTACAAAAAAAGCAAT
>JAIWEW010000151.1:0-3193 GCA_048632005.1 bacterium | reverse complement strand
GACTCTTCCAAGGTAGCGGTGTGCAGGACACACCGTAAAGGATGCAAGTTGATAGCAGTAGCTGCACAGGTGTGCGTGCAGAATGTAGTTGAAAAAATATATCGTGAGGTTGTGCTAGTAAGATAAGGGGCCACCCATTATCGGGTAGCCTCAGTTCATGTTGTGCGCTTGAACTGCTCTCGCATTCTATTAGGTACGGCTCTCAATTGCTCAACAAGTGAATCAGGCTCCTCTTTGCCCGGTTCCTTCCAGGGTTTACCCAAATCCATGTCATTGGCGATGACTCTGTAGCAGGTGTAAGACTCCCATGACGACATATTCGAGCCCGGGAACCAGCAGCCCCCCGTGGCATAGAGGTTCTTTATCGGGGTTCTGTGATTATGCAGCTCAGGAGTAGGCCTATTATTATCTAAAAGCTGGAATGCGGGACGATCAATCCCTGCCCATGTCCCATTGGGCCGGAAGTTCTTCATACGATTGTGATCATAGGGAGAATTGGTGTCGACACCGATAATGTTATCCCAGGTCATATTGGGGGCATGCCTCTGCCAGTAGGTTACCAGGTCCTCGGCGTATTTCTTCTTGATTTCCAACCACTCCCGCTCGGTGTGATATGTGGCAGGCGGCGCCATTTGCTCGTTCTGGACAACATGCTTCCCTGCAGGCGCATATGACGGGTCCACCAGGCTGTGGCACATGACAGTGGGGCAGAAGTCATCCAGTGGTGGAAATATACCCAGCTTGGCATACTTGCACTCCCTGGCGATATGCTCCGGGTCAGGAGTCTCCGCCAGCCCCAGCCAGAGTGTCTCGTGGATGTCCGGATTAAATTCCTCTGCTGTGTACTTAAGAGCATCATGTATAGCGAACGTGTACCACATCAGGCAACCGAAGGTATCCTCCAGCGCCTCCACGCGCTTTGTCAGCTTATCGTCGATATGCTCTCTGCCTATCAGGTCGAAGCAGAGCTGCGCCGGATTCATGCCGGCGGCCACCACCATCTTTCTCGATCTGATCTCACTGCCATCGGTGAGCCGAATGCCGGTGGCTGTTCCGTTCTCTATGATGACCTTTTCCACTTCGGAGTGGGTAAAGAATTTGCATCCGTTCCGCACCAAGAATTGGTGGGCAGCGTGAGCAGCCTGGTGAGTTCCGCCTCTGATGATGCCGAATAACGGGAGTTGCGGTGCAGTGTAGAAGGCGAGCAACCCCAATCCAGCGTCATTAACGTCCATCCCCGCCGAAAGAAACCACCTCATATGGACGTATTGCAACTCCTTGCTCTCCCAGTACTCCCGTGCCCACCGCATACCGCTGGACGCCATTATCAGCTGGTCAGGGATAAAGCCGGCCTCCATCAGCTTTCCGGCGACAGCCAGCTGCCTCTCCCCCACCTCCGGCATCGCTGCCCTCTCATCCCACGGAATGGTAATGTTATCCATCAGGACTCTCTGCATTTCATCACTCTGGTACAATCCCCATAGTCTGAGCCAGCTATCGGCATCCTTCTCCGAGAATCGGGCGATTTCCTTTGCCGAGCGCTCCTGCGTCGGGTCGTGTTTCTCGCTGTAGATGGCAAGGCAGGTATTGTTAGACCTGAAGACGGCCCCTGTGGAACACAGGTACTGGTCGAACTGAAGGCCATAGTCCCAGACCTCAGGAAAATCGCGATAGAGGGTTACATGGTAGGGGGTCAACATCAAGTTGGCATGGGTATTGCCACGGAATCCCGGGGCTGCCGTTTCCTCGGTGGCCAGGGCACCGCCGATTTCGTGTCTCCGCTCAAATATGCCGACACTCATACCGCCATATCTGACCAGATACATGGCAAGATAGAGTGCCTTCGTACCTCCTCCTATTATTACAGCATCAAAGCTATCATCTGGCATTCGAACCTCCTGACTGTAATTGCCCCGCATCTCGGGTAATGAAATTCTATCAATGCACCATATTCTACACAGAGGTCAGCGTCATCAGGGTTCTCAAACCGGCAATTTGAGCATTTCATTTTCTTTCCGGCTGTTTGAATTATGTGCTGATTACTGGTTGAAACATCCTAGTCGACTGAGGGACTGTTGTCAATGGGTGGGGGTTCATAAGGATGCAAGTTGATAGCAGTAGCTGCACAGGTGCCCGTGCGGTTATTACGGACATATAAATTGACGACGTAGTGACACCATGATCAGAAGTTAACAAGTCTAAGTTTTATATCTACAGCGGTCTAAAAAGCGATTTCAACACCTTAACTTGCGTAGATTTAAACCTCCTCTTTAAGTACTCCTAAAATAGCATTAGAGCGGGGGAGTGTGCTAACCACTTTTATTAATGATCTTGTTGTAGATTTCGATCTCTTGGCCCCTCATTAATAAGTATTCTTGATACAACGATCGTTTTGGGAATTTCGACTTCAACTTGTGAAGGTTTTGGATTAATCGCAACCTTTAGGCAAGCCTCTTCTAAGCGAGCATCTATTTGAACACGTCTTTCCTTATCAAGAATCTCGCTAGAGCATTGCCAACCAACTCCAACGCCAGCAAGTCCAACTTTGGAAGTGGTACAATACCTGGTGGCTGGTCAGTAATCGGCCAATTTATTAAGCTAATCTTAGATAAAGAGGAGTTAGTTTATGAGTGCTATGAGTGAAGTTGAGCAACTGATATTGATGACAAAGGGCCTAAAGCTGCATCCCCTGGAGGAATACATAGGCATTTGGTTTGAGATAGTGGATTCTGAGGATATACGTGCAAAATTCACAATGAGAGATGATTTGTGCGGATATCCAGGGGGTGGTGTTATACACGGTGGGGTTATATCTGCTGTGATGGATATTATTGGTGGCCATATAATTACCTGGACTCGGTTAAAGGATGTCGAAGATCAACCCCCTCCAGAACAAGTGAAAAAGCTGATAAATATTGGAACCATTGACTTGAGGGTTGACTATCTACGACCAGCCAAAGGCTCAGAGTTCACTGCAACGGCTTCTATTCTACGCATCGGCAAGAAGATAGTAGTCACCCGAATGGAATTACATAACGATAAGCAGATACTTGTCGCTGTAGGCACAGGAACATATATAGTAGGTTAGTATTATGAGTCTTATTTAGCCTGTTTCTACTACCATAATTCTTACTTAAAGTGCCAATACTAATAGGGATATAAGATGCCGAAAGCAAATGTAAACGGAATTAAC
>JAIWEW010000150.1:0-3333 GCA_048632005.1 bacterium | reverse complement strand
AACTGCTTCCGCTTCCCCGCGCGGCATGTTGCAAAGGGCGGTTAACTTTTTCAACTCAATGGGCTCTTCTTCTTGTATAACTGCCAGGATTATGTGTTCAGCGGTGCCCGACTCCCTGGCTACTAGTCCTTCAATGACATCAGGGCGAAAGCGGCGGTGTCTCTTTGCCCGGGAGCTAACGATTTGTCCTCCACCAAGGGTCTCCTGAGGGGAGCGAATGATAAATCGGTCATCTTTCACCGCAGCAATTGGCTGAGTAAGCAGAATCTGAGCCCATGTTGTTTCTCCGGGCTCAATCTTGTCCCTATCAAGCAGGCGGACCTTCCCCAGCACCTCGGTGGCTCCGTGATGAAAGGTGACGGTAGCGTTATGGGGTAAAGGGCGGGGTACAGAGGGCAGCAGACGTAGCTTAACGTCGAACGCTCTGCTCGGCGTGAGCCAACCGGGAGTGGTCACCACATCGCCACGCGTTAGCTGACTGGTAGCCACGCCCGACAGGTTTACTGCTACGCGGTTGCCTGGTAATGCGGTATCGATCTTATGTTTGTGTGATTGCAGCCCGCGTATGCGTGCTGTTAGAGCGCGAGGCAGTATTACGATCTCTTGCCCCTTAGATAAGGATCCATCGACCAGTGTTCCGGTAACCACGGTGCCAAAACCAGACATTGTAAATACACGGTCTATAGGAAGCCTTGGTCTGCCGATATCCTTCTTCGGTATAGCGGAATCTAAAACCAGGTCAATAGTGGAAACTAGCTCGGGCAGTCCTTCACCGGTTAATGCGGAGATAGCGACAGTGGGTGCTTCGGCCAGCGTTGTGCCGGCTAGCACCTCACTCACCTCCAATGTAACCAACTCCAGCAACTCCTCATCTACGATATCCTTCTTGGTTATAACTGCAATGCCATTGTCTACTTGAAGAAGGTCGAGTATGGCGAGGTGCTCTTTTGTTTGAGGCATGACCCCTTCATCGGCGGCGATTACCAGCAAGGCGACGTCGATACCTCCAGCGCCGGCCAGCATATTCTTGATGAAATGTTCATGTCCGGGCACGTCTACAATACCGACAGATCGACCGCTAGGAAGGTCTAACCAGGCAAAGCCCAGGTCTATGGTCATACCTCGCTCTTTCTCCTCCCGTAGCCGATCTGGATCGATCCCGGTGAGCGCCTTAACCAGAACCGATTTCCCGTGGTCGACATGACCTGCGGTACCTAAAACAAAGGACATGTTTCACTCCCGGACGGTGATTATTCCCCTTGGTTCCTCGATTACCTCTCCGATAATGGCGGCATCCTCTATGCCATGCCGATGCAGGTTTTCAAGGAGCGTGTCAGCATCTGCACTTGAGATGGAGATCAGCAATCCGCCCGAAGTTTGTGGGTCAAAGAGGATGTTCCATATATCATCGCCTATCATGTTAGCCTGCTCTATCATATTGAAGCGAAATTCCTTGTTGCGGTGCGTGCCTCCCGGAATAAGCCCCATCTCAGCGAAACCCCTCACTTCCGGGAATACGGGGATAGCAGCTATATTGATTTTTATACCCACCATGCTATTCTCAATCATGCCACAGGCATGCCCCAACAGACCAAAGCCGGTTATATCAGTGCAAGCGTGAGCTCCCGCTTCTATCATTAGCTCCGATGCTATCTTGTTCAAAGTAATCATCGAGGCAGTAATGTGGGCCACAGCCTCCTCACCCGCCATGCCACCCTTAAGGGCGGTGCTCACGATTCCGGTGCCTAAAGGCTTAGTGATGATCAGCTTATCCCCTATCTGGGCTCCCTCTTTGGTGATCAGATTCGCTGGATGGACCACGCCGGTGACCGAGAGCCCATACTTTAGCTCGGGATCCTCTATACTATGCCCTCCCACCAGAGCGGCCCCGGCTTCCCTCAGCTTATCCAGTCCACCCCGCAGGATTTCGCCGAGCACCGATATATCCTGTGTCTTAGTGGGGAAGCAGACTACATTCATCGCGGTGATGGGTTTACCGCCCATGGTGTATACATCGCTCAGGGAATTGACAGCAGCGATTTGCCCGAAGATGTAGGGGTCATCGACGATGGGAGTGATGAAGTCAATAGTTTGAATGATGGCTAACTCATCACTCAGCTTATAGACCCCGGCATCATCACCACTCTCCAGACCTACAAGCAAGTTTGGATCATCGACCAGGGGCAGGCCACACAGGGCTTTCTTTAGGTCCGACGGACCTATCTTAGAAGCTCAACCCGCACCACTAACGGTCTCAGTGAGCCTTGGCCTCACCGCGTCGTCCATTCCTGTCTCCTTTCATTGAGAGTGTGAATAATGTGCACCCATCATAGCACCTTGTTTGGGGCCATACAACTACTGGCAATGGGTAGATAAACTGAGTTCATCGCACTGCTATATCATTAAGCCCAGATCACGATAAATACAAAGTGTTCTAGCTTTTCACTCAACGAAAATACCACTCACAAAGAAACGATCTTATCTGCTCTGAGTAAGGTATCTGCTATGTTGTACATATTAGATACCTTGCCTACCGCCACTTTTTCTGATAATTCAAAGCGTGATAGGCATGTTCCGCAGGCTAGGATCTCTATACCCAGGTCTTCAAGTTGGAGCAGCTCCCCCAGCACCGGAGAGTCTTTGGTCACCAGCTTTGCCCCATTGTTAATAAATATTATAGTCTCCGGTCTTGATGTAAGACCACCCAGTGTGTCAAGGAAGCTTTGCATGAGGTAACTTCCTAGCTGCTGATCATCTCTTCCTAAAACGTCGGAGGCGATAAATAGCACTATTCCGGTAGTAACCGCGCACTGCTGTTTGGCTGGCCCATCACCTGCTGTCTTCAGCGTTAGGTAGATACCGTCATCCTTTTGCTCAACGGTTACTTCGCAGCCCTGATTCTTTCCCAGCCTGGATACATTGTCTCGCGCCGCTTCATTATCAACGATCGTGACTACATCATCCCCGTCTTCCAAAGCGTTTTTAGTGAGTACCACAGGCTGCGGACAGGATAAATTTCTCGCATCTATAATCTTGGTCAATTACATCCCTCCTGAACTAAATAAATTACACTATATCCGGTACTTCTAGTCCAGCAATGATCATTTTCCGATTACCTCCAAGAAGGCTTGAACTCGAGTTTTCAATTGGCCTATATCATTCTGGCTATAGTCTGTCTCGATTCTCAGCATGGGAATCCCGGCAGCTTTAAGATCCTTTTCGACAGAATAGGATTCAACGGCATATGGCGAGCAGAATTGGAGAGCATAGTGGATAACCCCATCAGCTTTATACTGCTTTGCCATATTCACTACATGTTCCGATCGCTCCTGG
>JAIWEW010000149.1:0-3392 GCA_048632005.1 bacterium | reverse complement strand
ATTGGTAACGCCAGCCAGATTCATAGCCTCCTCGACAGCGGCTTTAGCGCTCGCTTCAACCTCGTCCTCGGAGCGGACAATACTATAAGCAAGGATACCGTCATCACCCAAAATGACCGCTTTGGTGGTCTGGCTGCCTACATCTATACCCAGAGTTTTCATAGCGATTTATGAGCGAATGCTGAAATAGTCATAATCAACCCCCAGACCCCCGGCAGGAAGTATCCTGTACCTCTTTTTCAGCGTTCTCCATAATTATTCCCGGTCTTCCAGAAGCTCAAAAAACTGCTCCAGTTTTTCCCTTACATCCTCCTCTGAAGTAATCGTTGGGTCAACGACATCGCAATCCAGGGTCAATACTGGCACATCCTGCCTATTCAGAACATCTTTAAACAGCTTTATCGTAGCACAGGTGTGCCGACATCCTACGTCAGCATAGTATATCGCACCATCAACCTTGTACTGCTCAGCGCAGTCGGTAATGCCATCTAATGCTCGTTCGTCCAGAGGACCATACATTCGCATCTCAGGAATCATATACGACTTTTTTGCGACACTCTCAAGCGGCTTAGCCGGGTCAAGCTCTCCATCTCCCCAATAGGTGAAGAAAGGCTCAGTAACGCTGACCGCCCCATATTCCTGTGAAATCTTCTCTAAAAAACCAATGAGGTACATTGGCGGTATGAACAGGCTCATCAAGCGGAAACGTTCAGGTGACACAGCCCCTTTGCCAGCCTTAACTTTCTCAGCCAGCTCGTCTCTAAGTGTTTCCAGGTATACCGTAGCTTCAGGTAGCCCCGGAAACAGATAATCAACTGTTAGTAGCTGTAAAAAGCCCTGAGGATTAAAAGGGGTTGGAACTGCCTTGCGCAGTTCACTAATTTCACGCAGAAGTTTAATTTGCCGATCCATTTGAGCCACGATCCCGGCCAGCTGATCCCAGTTCATCTTCCGACCAGACTTTTCCTCGAGGAAATTTATCATGTCGTTTAGCTCACCAACCAGATACTTCTTTTCGTCCTCGCTATTTTGGAAGGGATGATCAATGAAGAAACCGGGGCAATTATTGATCTCCATAAGCAGCTCGCCGCTCTTGGCCGTGTTATCGCAGACCAGATTGGACCAGAGCATAGCATCAGGTCTGGGCAGAGCGCCCATGGCAAAGGCACCGGCCAGGCCCCGATGCGGCGAGCATATTTCAGAGGCCAACCCCAGCTCGGCCCCGGCCGAAAGCATATCTGCCGAATCACCTGTGAACAGGGCTATCATCCAGGTGGTCGTCTCGGTATGCATCGGGACAATATCCATGGCGTACAGGATCTCAGCGGGGAAGAAAACGGTGTGGGCAGCCACAAATTCACCGTCTTTGCTAGCGTTGAGCAGGCGGGTATAGTAGTTGGCCAGCATCTGGTAATACATTGCTTCGCTCTTCCTCATCTCAGGATTCGCCTGGTTCATCTTCACGATTATTCGGCAAGCCCGTATGATTGAGTTTAGCTTGTTTTCCCTCGCCTGGGGGCCTGTCATCTTCGCTTTTCCTCCAGCATTTCCAAGAAAGCCTGAACCCGTGTTCGGATCTGCCCCGACCCTGATGTGCCGTATTCCACATCCAGAGCTAACGTTGGTATCCCATTAGCCTTAAGCCTCTCCGTAAGCAGTGGTAAGTCATGAGCATAGGGCACGCAGTACCTGATGATCTGGCTGATCACGCCATCCACCCTGAAATCACGTGCGAGGTCAAGTATGCGGTTGAATCGCTCGTCGGAAGGAAACATACGGGCGCAGGGGAAATTATTCAAGTAGCGCCGTGAGATGGCTTCAACAGGGGTGCTGTTCTTATCAAGAACCACCGGGTCGGACCAGTATCTGGTACCGGTGCAGAGTTCGTCGGTTACTATCAACCCCCCCAGCCCCTCTATAGATTCTATGAGTTCTGGATTGGTTATAGCACTGCCAACAAGCATCAAACGGGCCCTACTTTTATTAGCGTTATCTGACACATCAAGCCCGTCCAGCAGGCTCCTGAGCCATTCATTAAATAACTCCTTGGGCATACGAAAGCAGGCATTCAGTACCTCCATCGTCTCGGTACCGGTAATGGGCGGGTTGTCAAGCTTTCGTAACTCATAAAGACGCTTAAGGAGAGCTCTGGATTCATTATATACCCCAATTGATCGGTAAAGTGACTCATCCGTTATTTGAATACCCAGGAACTCTTCCAGGTGTACTTTAAACTGTAGAATCTGACTGTGATATAGATCATGCGCTGACTGGGTATACTTGCGAGGTACAGTAAGTACATGGTAGAAGGGGGTATCGATGTAGTTACGCCATAGATCGAACAGACGACGGGCTCCATCACAGGTAGACCCGCCAGCCACGCCGTCTAAGAAATCATATTCTCCCTTAAGTCCCAATTGCAGGCAACTCCGGGAGAAAGAGCAGCTGTTAATGTAAAGGTAAGCGGTCCCGTCTTCCAGTTCCATCTCCTTAGAGTAGCCTGTAATCCTGATGGGAAGCGCCCCGGCCGCATGTATGATTTCCTCAGGGATATAGGTACATAGCCAGCCGAACACCTTCTTTCCTTGATTCTTATGTTCCAAAATATGGGTTGTCTTGGGAAAAGTGTTATTGACTTCACGGAATTTTTCAAGCATAGGCAGTTTGATATTACCTCTTATTCAATATCAGTAAAATATGGCGCAGTATCTCCATTATTATGAGACCGCTGAAATAGTCTGAGTCAATCTCCTTATATCCCCCAATTTGAGGGGGCTTCAAAGTCCGAAGACACCCCCAGACCCCAAGCCCCCATTATCGGGGCACATCTTTTTCAGCGGTCTCCCTAGGATTAACTACTTGTTATCCCTGTTAATTGGTAGCCACCATCAACAACGATAAGTGTACCGGTTACATAGCTGGCCAAATCTGATGCCAGAAATAAGGCAACCCGGCCAATATCATCAGCCCTACCAAGCCTCCCCAGCACAGTGCTGGCCATAAACTTCTTCAGTTCTGCCTTCCATTCACTCGGCTGGAGCCCTTCTCCCTGTGATAGCATGCCTTCTGTCATGATGCTTCCGGGAGCGATGGCATTCACGCGGATACTGTGCTGTCCTAACTCTAACGCCATGCTCCTTGTTAGCGTATGGACACCACCCTTGGATGCGTCATAAATGGAGAACCCTTTAGATACGGGGCGGACGGAGCTAATTGATGCAATATTTATTATGCACCCGCTTTGTCTCCGCTGTATCATATTGCTGCTAACCTCACGGCTACAGAGAAGAGTTCCTTTAAGATTCACCGATAGTACCTTATCAATATCATCGCCAGTTATCTTTGAGAAGGGTATAAACGGGTATATACCAGCGTTGTTCACCAGAATATCG
>JAIWEW010000148.1:0-3434 GCA_048632005.1 bacterium | reverse complement strand
AACCCCCTAATCCCCCAATCTTGGGGGATTTTTTAAAGCTGGGGGACACCCCCAGGCCCCCGGCAGGAAGTATCCTGCACCTCTTTTTCAGCGGTCTCTGTATGTATAAGTGGCGTTGACCTCATTACCCGCATTAAGTTACAATAAGGGGCGCTGCGCATCAAAAAAAGAGAGGAGCTAAAAGTGATCGGGATCAAATCATTTGGCGCCTATATACCGGTATACAGATTGAGCGCGAGCGAACTCGCACGAGCCTGGGGAGGGAGAGGCGGTCGAGGGGAGATAGCGGTAGCCAACTACGACGAGGATAGCATAACCATGGCGGTGGAGGCCGTTATCGATTGCCTGAACGGTATGGACCTTGCCATCCCCGATGGCCTGTACTTCGCCTCCACAACGCCTCCCTACGATGAGAAGCTGTCCGCCAGTATCGTGGCTGCTGCCACCGACCTGCGCGACGAACTCTTCACTCTCGACATCGGCAACTCGCTCAGAAGCGGAACCGGTGCTATAAAGGCCGCGTGCGACGCCATCAAAGGCGGCTCGGCAAAGAACGTCCTGGTAACGGCGGCTGATTGCCGCCTCGCCCCACCCGCTTCCGACTTCGAGTCCGTCTTCGGCGATGGAGCTGCCGCTTTCCTTATTGCAGATGAAGATGTCGCCGTTGCCATCGAGGACAGCTATTCCATCTCCAGCGACTTCGTCGATGTTTGGAAGAGGGCCGAGGACCCGTACATACGTACCTGGGAGGACCGCTTTGTACTGGAGCATGGATACAGAGAAAAACTCGGTATAGCGATTTCCACGCTTCTGAAAAAAACGGGCCTTTCCGCTAAGGACTTCGCCAAGGTTGTTTACTACGCCCCCGATGCCAGGAGTCACCAGCGGATGATTAAGCAGTTAAAGCTGGAACCGGAGCAGGTTCAGGCTCCTATGTTCGATGCGGTAGGCAATACCGGCGCCGCCTTTGCCCCGATGATGCTTGTGGCCGCTTTAGAAGAGGCCAAGCCGGGGGACAGGATACTGTGGGCAAACTACGGCGATGGCGCCGACGCCTTTGTCTTACAGGTAACCGACCAGATAGAGAAAGCAAGGGGGCGAAGGGGGATTAAGCGCCACCTGGAGTCTAAGATGCAAATCCTCAACTATGAGAAATATGTCCGCTTCCGCAACCTTATGCAGGGCGAGGCGGACCGCCGACCGCAATACATCAGCTCCCTGCCCATGATATGGCGCGACCGCAAACAGGTGCTCCCGCTTCATGGCGGCCGCTGCCGGAACTGCGGGAATATCCAGTTCCCCATCCAGCGGATATGCGCCTACTGCCAGGCGAAGGACAACTATGAAGAGGTAAGGCTCGCCGACAAGACGGCTACGGTCTTCACCTTCAGCATGGACGAGCGCGCGGTAGAGGTGGACCCACCACGTGTCTGGACCATAAGTGACTTCGACGATGGAGGGCGAATCTACTGCACAATGACCGACCGTGATATCGAGAAGATCGACATCGGCATGCAGGTGGAGATGACCTTTAGAAAAATCCATGAAGGGGCGGGGGTTCATAACTATTTCTGGAAATGTCGCCCGGTAAGGGTATCATAGGAGGAATAATACATGTCAGAGAGTATAAAAGATAAGGTTGCCATTATCGGAATGGGCTGCACCAAGTTCGGTGAGCTGTGGGACAAGGATGCCTATGACCTGGTTATCGATTCCGCCTATGAGGCCTATGAGGATGCCGGCATCGATCCCAAGGACATTGAGGCGGCTTGGGTGGGGACCGTTCTGGGCTCCACCGCAACGCAGCTATCCGCGCCGCTAAAAACCGATTACATACCGGTCACCAGGGTGGAGAACGTCTGTGCTACGGGAATGGAGACCCTCAGGGCGGCGACCTATGCCCTGATCGCCAAGGCATATGATCTGGTACTAGCTGTCGGCTTTGAGAAGCTCAAGGATATCGGCTACGGCGGCCTGCCCATGGCGACGCAGTCGGCCGGCAGCGAGAAGTGGCACCCCGTATTCGGCTCCGGGGATTCAGCCCCCGGCCGCTATGCGCTGGCTGCGACCAGGTACTTTCACCAGTTTGGCTTGAGCAGGGAGGAGGGGAAGAGAACCCTGGCCAAGATTTCGGTAAAGAGCCACCACAACGGCTTCCTCAACCCGCGGGCCCACCTGCGCATGGAGGTCACCGAAGAGAAGGTGATGAACGCCCCGATGATTGCCTGGCCCCTGGGCCTGTTCGATGCCTGCGGTGTGACCGATGGGGCCTCGGCGGCGATCCTGTGCCGCACCGAGGACGCCAAGAAATACAAGGATGAGTATATAACAATCAAGTCCTTCGGTCTCTCCACCGGCCCGGGGATGGGCAAGGTACGTACGGACTACGACTTCTCCCACTGGGAGGAAACCCAGCGTGCCGCCCAGCAGGCATATGCTGATGCCGGGATAAAGGACCCCCGCAAGGAGATCGGCATGTGCGAGGTCCACGACTGCTTCTCCATCGCCGAGCTAATGTGCTACGAGGACCTGGGCTTCTGTGAAAAGGGAAAGGCGAAGGAGCATATCGAAGCCGGCGACTTCGCTCTCGACGGCAAATACCCCTTCAATGTCGGCGGCGGCCTGAAATCCTTCGGGCATCCCGTCGGAGCCAGCGGAATCAGGGAGATCTATGAAGGTTATGTGGAGATCCTGGGCCGTGCCCAATCGCCGGAGCGCCAGCTGAAAAATGTGAACTTGGCGCTGGGCCACAACCAGGGCGGCAACCCCGGCAGGTTTATTTGCAGCATATGCATCGTTGGTGCCCCTTAGATAGCGTTTGAGGAGGTGCCCTATGGAAATCGGCGGGCATTGGGATACTATCTCAAAGGTTGTTGAGGAAGCATTCAACAGTTGCTTGCATTGTGCAATAGCCACTGTAAACGATGACGGGTCGCCACACGTTACACCGATAGGCTCTTTGATACTCCGTGATGATGCCACAGGATTCTATTTTGAAGAGTTCCTCAGCACCACGCTAAAAAATCTAGAGCGAAATAAGCGGGTATGTGTATTGGCTGTTAACAGCGACAAGAATTTCTGGTTGGAGTCTCTTCTCAGTGGAGAATTTACATCACCGCCTGCTGTGAGAATTATGGGTGTCGTAGGGGAAAAGCGAGAGGCAACGGAACAAGAAATCGCGCTATGGCAGAAAAAAGTACAAGCAGCAAGCCAGCTCAAAGGATACGAGATACTATGGGAAAATATGCGAACCGTCCGGGATATATACTTTGATTCGTTTGAACCTGTCCATACGGGATCTATGACCGGAAACCTTTGGGAAGATTAGTCGAGGTTATTACAGGCCTAAAAGGGATTATCGACTTCGGGCAAGTGGCCTGTCCCCTGCCTTAGTACCAACCCGAATGTAGGGACCAGTGCATCATAGCTAAGCT
>JAIWEW010000147.1:0-3436 GCA_048632005.1 bacterium | reverse complement strand
AGCCACCGAGGAGAGTACCTTTACGAAGGTGCTCCACACGAC
Source organism: bacterium (assembly GCA_048632005.1). Taxonomy (GTDB): domain Bacteria; phylum Chloroflexota; class Dehalococcoidia; order E44-bin15; family E44-bin15; genus JAAXQM01. The sequence continues at coordinate 3,394 of JAIWEW010000147.1, read as the reverse complement.
TGCCACGCTTCCCGCTGCGGCGATCGTGGCGCCGATAAGCCCGGCGATGAAGGAGTGGCTTATACTTACCGGAAGTCCGAGGCGCGACGCCACAGCCCCCCAGATAATGACCGCAGACAGGGCGGCAATCATAACGCCGTAGTCGATAAATTCCGCATCAACTATTCCCTTGCCGATGGTGTAGGCCACGGCGAGGCCGGTGGCGGCCCCGACAAAGTTCATGATAGACGCCATGATTACGGCACGGAGGGGGGATAGACTGCGGGTGCTAACTAGGGTAGCGATGGCATTAGCGGCGTCGTTAAAGCCGTTGATCACGGCGAAGGCGACGGCGAGAACGATTACTAGGATGAACAAATTAAAACTCAGGCACGCTTTATCATGACCCCTTCAAGGACATTAGCTATATCCTCGCAGCGGTCGGTAGCATTCTCCATATGATCATATATATCTCGCCATTTCATCCATCTGATCACACCGGCTAGGTCAAGTTGATCATTAAAGAGCTCTGCCATAGCCGCCCTCACCACCGTATCGGCCTCATTCTCCAGCCGGTTTATCTCCATGAAGTGCTCGGGGAGCTTGTTTAGCGTATTACGGCTGCGAAGCATTGGTATTGCCGCGCTAACCTCGGAGGCAGTTTTTACCAGGATATCTGCTAGCTCCTGCGCCCTTTCTGAAGGCCGCTTCACCTCGTAGATAAGCATGTGAGCCGCAACTTCCTCAATAAAATCCAGCACGTCGTCCAAGTACTCGGCAAGCTGTGCGATGTCCTCCCGGTCGATGGGGGTGACAAAGGTGGCGTGTAGTTGAGAGATGATGCGGTGGGTGATTTCATCCCCGTCGTGTTCTATATCTTTGAGATGCCGAATCTTTGATTCTACATCCTCCCATTTATTCATTAGTTCAGAGAGGAGGTTTGCTCCCTTCACCACGTTGCGGGCACTTTCCTCAAGGAGATCGAAGAACTTTTCTTCTTTGGGGATAAAAGGGAATCTCAGTTTGATCACCTCTGTAGTATATCAAACCAGAAATGGTATGCCTTGTCAATATAATTGGGGTTTCCAGCTCGGAGGAACTTCGGGTAAACCGTGAGAGTCCCTTCTGGTATAATGACGGTGTTACAGGATGGTGTTGGAGATGGGAAAAAGGTTCGAGGTTATCGACCATACGGCTGATGTAGGCATCGCTGCCTACGGGGAGGACCTGAAAGAGGCCTTTGCCAATGCTGCCTATGCCCTCTTTAGCATGATGCTCGATCTTGAGGGCGTAGGCGATGCTCTTTGCCGCCAGGTCGAGGTAACCGCTGATGACCGGTCGGACCTGCTGGTGGCTTGGCTAAATGAGCTGATATACGTCTTTGAGGTGGATAATATGCTCTTTAAGAGGTTTGATATTGGCGAACTCAACGAGACGAGGCTGCGGGCAAGATGTTACGGGGAGAGGATAGACCCTGAGCGTCATAAGATAAAGGTGGGATTCAAGGCAGCCACCTATCATATGCTTAAGATTGATGAGGGGGACGGTTTTAGGGTTCAGGTACTCTTCGATATCTAGGGGCTATGTGGATATCGGGGGGAGAGCGAAAAAGGGGTATGCGTGTTAACTAAGATCGACGATTACCGGTGGGAGATCCCGTCGAGCTATAAGGCGGGTATGAAGGTGCCAGGGCTCATCTATACCGATGAGGATATGCTGGTTCATATCAAGGAGGAGGAAGCCATAGAACAGGTAGCCAATGTTGCCTTTCTCCCCGGCATAGTATCCCGGTCTCTTGCCATGCCCGACATACACTGGGGCTATGGCTTCCCAATCGGTGGAGTGGCTGCTACCAGGGTGTCGGACGGAGTAATCTCCCCGGGAGGGGTCGGTTTCGATATTAATTGTGGGGTGAGGCTGTTGCGTACTAATCTCACCGAGGAGGAGGTTAGACCCCGGATCGGAGCGCTGGTGGATGCCCTTTATCGCAATATCCCTTCAGGGGTGGGATCTCAGGGCAAGCTTAGGCTGGACCAGCGGCAGATGGAAAGTGTCCTCCGTAAAGGTGCCAAATGGGCGGTGGAGCAGGGTTACGGGGAGGCACGGGACCTGGAGGTTACCGAGGAGCAGGGAGGTATGAAGGGTGCTGATCCGGAGCACGTGAGTGCCAAAGCGAAGCAGCGCGGCGTTCCCCAGCTGGGAACACTGGGTGCGGGGAACCACTTCCTCGAGGTGGCAGTGGTGGACGAGGTCTACGAGCCCGAAATTGCTTCAGTTATGGGCATTGAGAATGTGGGCCAGGTATTGCTCCTGATCCACACTGGCTCGCGGGGCCTCGGCCATCAGGTTTGCGATGACTATGTAAAGACCATGGGAGCGGCAGTAGCGAAGTATGGGATTAGTCTCCCTGACCGCCAGCTTGCCTGTGCACCGGTGAAATCCCCGGAGGGGCAGGCCTACTTTGCCGCCATGGCCTGTGCTGCTAACTATGCCTGGGCCAACCGCCAGTGCATTACCCATTGGGCCAGGGAGTCCTTCATCCAGGTGTTTGGCAAGAGCCCACGTGACCTGGGTCTGGAGATGATATACGATGTAGCCCATAACATCGCCAAGATGGAGGAGTACGAGGTGGAGGGTAAGAGACTTGCTCTTTGTATTCACCGTAAAGGGGCTACCAGGGCATTCCCTGCGGGGCAGCCGGAAGTGCCAGGCATTTACGCCGAGATCGGGCAGCCGGTGCTCATCCCCGGCGATATGGGCCGTTATTCCTACGTTCTGGTGGGCACCCAGCGGGCGATGGCGGAGACCTTTGGTTCTACCTGCCACGGCGCAGGGCGATTGCAGAGCCGCGCTGCAGCCAAGCGAAGCCTGCGCGGTGTAGATGTAGCCAGGGGCCTTGCCGATAGGGGGATCACGGTTAGAGCAGGAAGCATGGCTTCACTTGCTGAGGAGGCATCATCGGCATATAAGGATGTCGCCGATGTGGTGGAGGTGGCTCATCGCGCCGGGATATCCCGCAAGGTTGCCAGATCACGGCCTATCGGTGTAGTCAAAGGCTGATTCGCTTTCTCGCCCGGAAGGCAAAGATAATTATAGCGAGGATTCCCTAGATTCGAATGTTAGGAGCCTGCTGTAAAAAGGATGCAGGATTCTTCCTGCCGGGGGTCTGGGGGTGTCCCCCAGCTTTAAAAAGTCCCCCAAGATTGGGGGATATAGGGGGTTGATAAAGAAAAGTCTATGTGTCATTGCGAGCGAAGCGAAGCAATCTAAGGGAGTCCAGAGGGATTTCCCTCTGGTGGGGGTCTGGGGGTACCCCCCAGCTTTAAAAAGTCCCCCAAGATTGGGGGATATAGGGGGTTGATTAAGACTATTTCAGCAGTCTCTTTATATGTCATTGCCCTACTTGATCGGGCAA
>JAIWEW010000146.1:0-3476 GCA_048632005.1 bacterium | reverse complement strand
TTTTTGCACAAATACTTTATCATCTTTTTTTACATCATTGTTTTCTTTATCATATTTTATTGTGTATATGGTGTATGCTATAAAACTGATAATCATCAGGCACCCTATTTCTCTGCTTATCTTTCCTGTTGAAAGTATTATAGATACAATTTCTTACTCTTAGAGTAGGAATGGCTGTTTAAATTTGATGTTACGATAAAATATTACTGAACATTCCATTCGCTACTAGATCATCGACCACGTCCTTGAGAGCTATTTCTACCTACTGTATGCTCCCCAGGCTTGCGATTGTAGTATGTCATCGCTTGACACGCGATTCTTCATTAAGAACAATGCACAAAGAACCGCGCATGTGGCAGCATAGCCCCATGAAAGCTCACCTGGACCGAACATCGTTGGGTTGAACCGCATGGCGAGCAGCATTATTAGAGGGGCAATTAGGTGCCATATCTGATTACTCAGGAAGAAACGCTTTGTAGTGAACAAGAGGAGACCGAGACATGCAACCGATAGCAGAAACGGAACCGGACATAACACTAAAAAACCGGTAACGAATATGGTTTGCCCCCGGCCCCCAGCTCCCCCTAACCAGATGCTCCACATCTCGCCCACTGAAGCAGCCACAAGCATTAGCAGATAGGCCCACAGCTCGCCGACGATAAGGTAAGCGATATAGAGACATAGAAAAGTTTTAGCTATCTCGCCGAGGAGGGAGATGCTGCCCGCTATCTTACTCCCATGGATCATGACGGCAGTAGAGGTGACGCTGCCGGTGCCCACCTTGCGCAGGTCCTGTTTTCGGAAAAGGCGCATCACTATCTGGGCAGTTGGTATGCTGCCGAGAATGTAGCCTATAGCTATAATAGCGATTACGGAGACCACAGTGCTCACCGCCACCTCCAAGAAAGCTGCTTAAACAGTCATTAACGCTTTATATCTAATACTTCATTTAACGGAGAAAACGGATTGATGTCAACAGGTAGTCAGCCTGGCCCGCCTGAGCCACACTAATCCTCAGCCCTGTACACCTTGCACAGTTGTCCTCTGAAAACAAAGTTGCCGCTGACAGGGTCACAGATGTCCGGATCATCATCCAGCACAGCGTTGATATTTGATCGCCACAGGCTATCAAGCGAAGGGTCTTCAGGAAGCCACCAACCATGCTCGGCCTGAATAACGGAAGGGTCGAGCCCTCTAAAATACTTACATTTGAACTTGGCTCTTCCTATCGAAGTCTCAATCCACATCCAATCATTGTCCGTTATGCCCAGCTGACTACCCAGTTCCGGGTTAATCTGTGCTACGGGTTCAGGAGAGCGCTTGCGAATGGACTCAAGCTGGCGATCCTGGGAATGATAATAGCGTCGGTTTCTGCCACCTGAAAGCAGGGTTAGGGGAAACTTCTCTGCCAGTCCCGGGTCGCTGACCGGGCTCCGTGGCGGTTCCGTGTAGCCGGGTAATGGATCATACCCCAGCTCCTTAAGCACTGTGGAATATAGCTCGAACTTCCCTGTAGGTGTACCGAAACCCCTCTCTTCGTATTTCCTCTGTCGAAGTGGCGGGTTATCATAGCCTTTGTTATCTATAAATTCCCTGAAAGTAACGCCCAGTGGAGCAAGGCGATAGTCATAGGCCTCTTCCAGGGTCTTCCACGGCCAGTGTTTCCCCTGCCCTAGCCTAATCCCGAGCTCACGCCATAAATAATATTCCGGCTTTCGCTCATACAGCGGGTCGACTGCGGCTTCACCTGCCTGAAGGTGAAGAAAGTAATCGCCGCCATGTATTATGGGTTTCTCGAAACCGCAGGCAGCAGGAAGTACATAATCAGCGATGCGGCAGGTGGGAGTCATGAACACATCCATAGCCACGTGAAGCTCCAGCTTCATTAACGCTTCATAGATCAGCTTCGCATTGGGGAAAGTGAGTAGCGGATTCTTGGCTACCGTAATCATCGCTTTAACGGGATAGGGTTTCCCGTCGATCATGGCGCGAAAGACGGAAGGGGCGTGAGCATAGCCGGAGATCCAGTAGCTTGAAAGTGGTTGCTCTCTAGTCTTTTCTATAATCTCCTTGAGCCCATCAAATACAGGCCAGGAGTACAGTTTAAACCTGTCCCCCCCGATCATCTTGTTCTTTTGTTTATCGCTCATTTGATCGAGGAGTTCGACATCAGCCACCAGCTTGACGCCGGGATGGGGCTCCAGTAACGCATCGCCGCCCGGTATGTCTATGTTGCCCGTTATCGCCGCCAGGATGTATCTGCTGTGCAGTGCTTGAGTCGCATTAGCCTGCTCCTCCAACCCATTAACGTGGAAGATTAAGCCCGGTTTGGTGGTGGCATACATGCGGGCCGCATCCCTTATCTTATCCGCAGGTACTCCGGTGATATCGGCAACCTTCTCCGGCGGGTAATCCTCCGCTCGCTCGACAAGCTTGTCGAATCCATAACACCATTTACCGACGAAATCCTTATCGTAGAGCCCCTCATTTATAATCGTGTTTATCATTCCCAGCAGCAGGGCAGCATCGGTGCCCGGTCGGGGCTGTAGCCACAGATCGGCTTCCACTGCGGGGTCCGTACCCCTGGGATCCACCACGATGAGCTTGAGCCCGAATTTCTGGAAGGTACGGATGCCGTTCCACAATTGCGGAGCGGATGCTGCTGGATTCGTCCCCAGTAGCATGATGCAGCGGGTCTCCGGTCTGATAGATGGCAGGTAAACCATCCACCCGGCGAGGAGATGGCTCAATGTCATTCCTACACCGCAGCTGGGCGGGCCGAGAGAGTTCGGTGTACCGAAAAGAGATTGGAAACGCACCCGGTATTCATCGGCGGAGTTCTGCTCGCCGCTGGTAGTGATTGCAAGCGCCTCCGGCCCGTAATTGTCTTTTATCTCTGCCAGTTTTTCTGCTATCTCATTTAGCGCCTGCTCCCAGCTAACCCGTTGCCACTGGCCTCCACCCCTTTCACCAGCCCGCTTCAGTGGGTAGTTGAGCCGGTCAGGGTGATACAGGAAGTCGGGAGCCGCGAGCGCACGGGGGCATGATGCAACGATCTTCCTCCATCTATCGGCCGTAGGTGAATCCGTCCTCTTCTGAAGATCAGGGCCTAAAAATCGGCCATCCTCGACCCTGACTTTATAGCGGCAGTGACTGGCACAAAGAGCACATACTATCCGCTTAACTTCTTCAGCCATTTCTCCTCCTCAGTCAATTGCTAACACGATGCCTGCCCTATGTCAATAGTATGTAAACGCTATATACCTAAAGGCGTATTCTATTTTTTATTCTAGTATTGCTATCACTACTGCTGGGAATTCTAGAGAATGCCGTATAATATCTGGAAGATCGCTCGATATTAAAATAGCTTAGATAGGCAATACCGGCATTAGGAGGATCATTAGAAGTGCCGAGGGGCAGAGTTGAACTGCCGACACGCGGATTTTCAGTCCGCTGCTCTACCACCTGAGCTACCT
>JAIWEW010000145.1:0-3494 GCA_048632005.1 bacterium | reverse complement strand
GATGACCAGGGGGCTTTATAGACCGTTGCCGCAACCTTCTTGTTGCTAATCAAGTTCTTTTTGGTTTTATTCATCATCAGTTCTGCGAATATCAGGATATCCTCGCTTGCTGCCGAGAGCGAGGCGATAAGGGCACAGTTGGGCTTACCCTCGGCATCTACGGTAGCCAGGAACTTCACCGCCTCTGGGTCGTTGATAAGGTCCATAACCTGTTTTGGCATCTTAGCCATGAGGTCACCTCCTTTTTCTCAGCCGCTATTTTGATCCCACTCTGGCCTGCAAGCCAAACGATTCTACGATCTGTTTAAGCTTTTGCATATATTCGTCAGTGGGGGGTTGAGTGCCTTCAAATTCATAATTGCGGTCTAATTTCTTGTATTTTGGCTCGCCGAGCCGATGGAAGGGCAACAGATCTACCGTGGCCACGCTCTCCAAGATGCTCACAAATTCCATGATATCTCTGATATTTTCCTCCCCATCGGTATATCCTGAAATCACAGGGATCCTGATGATAATGGGGATCCCTTTATCAGATATTCTTCGCGCGTTCTCCAAGATCAACTCATTGGAAACCCCTGTATAATCTGCATGTTTGGCAGGGTCTATATGTTTGATGTCGTAGAGCACCAGGTCGACATGCTTTAGGATTTCCTCGTTTTTTCTCCAATTTACGTAGCCACTTGTATCCAATGCCGTATGTATGCCCTTTTCATGGCACTTCTTCAGAAACTCCACGAGAAATCTGGGTTGCATCGTGGGCTCACCACCACCCACCGTAACACCACCCCCTGAATTTCGATAGAACAATATATCCCTCTCAACCTCCGAAAATGCCTCCTCAGCAGTCATATATTTCCCGATAAGCTCCCTAGCCCCAGTGGGGCATACTTCGGCGCATTTCCCACAGTTCTGGCACTTTCCCCTATCTGTCCGTGGTCCATCAGCGGTAAAGATGATCGCCCCCTGTGGACAGGCATCCACACACGCTTTACACCCGATACACCTGCTATCGTTAAATGCAATCTGGGGGTATAACTCCTGGCCCTCAGGATTGTGGCACCACAGGCATCTCAACGGGCATCCCTTCATGAAGACAGTGGTTCTGATCCCTGGCCCGTCCTCAGTTGAATACCTCTGAATGCTGAATACGAGGCCCCTTTCCCCCTGGGCTTCGCGATTCACCTTTCCCCTCTCATAGTTTGTGTTCTATTCTAGCTATGATCTCATCCTGCAAGGAACGACTCATGCCCACGAAATAGGCGTTATACCCGGTGACCCTCACCAGCAGGTTACGATAGCTTTCCGGGTTTCTCTGAGCATCCTGCAAGGTTTCCACATCTATGACGTTGAATTGAAGTGAGGTGCCGCCAAGTTCATCATATGCCTTTAGGAGAGCGGCAAACTTATCCAATTGCTCATCGGTTTCCAACACAGAGGGATTGATGGTTATTGTATGTGAGGCTCCTGACGGGAGGAGGTCAAAACCCAACCCTGCAGCGGATTTCATGGCAGCAGTTGGCCCTTTAACGTCACAACCTTGGGATGGAGAAACGCCGTTTGATAATGGCTCGCCGGCTCTTCTGCCATTCGGTGTTGCCGCGGTAAATGCTCCATCATGAATGAAATGGTTCCAGGAAAGGTATCCTGTCCTGAACCTTTTTCCGGTTGGAGTTACATACTGGCTCACCTCTCGACACCAGAAACGGAATATTTCCCTAGCAATAGAATCAGCATGATCGTCATCGTTTCCAAATTTGGGTGCCTTGGTTATCAACATCTGGCGTATATCCTCTTTATCCTCGAAATTCGTTCGTAGAGCTTGTAATAGTTCTGCCATAGTTAATCTCTTATCCTCAAAGACGATCTTTTTTATCGCTGCTAGAGAATCTGTGGCAGTTGCTATTCCGATCCCATTGAATGTGGTGAAGTTATAAATAGCTCCACCGTCCCTTATATCCCTTCCCTCGTCTATACAGCCATCTATAACAGCAGATAAGAAGGGACAGGGCACGTATTTTGCCCTAAGATTATCGCAGGCCGATGTTATCTCAGTGACATATCTTATCGTCTCCTTGAGCTGCTGTTTATAGGCTTGCATCACCTGCTCAAAGCTTTCAAATTCTAAGGGGTCTCCAGTCTCTGCTCCAAGCAACTCCCCTGTACGCCAGTCCTTGCCATCATTAAGGACCAGCTCTATACTCTTAGCAACATTGAAATGCACATCAACCGTCCCTGAGGTATCTTTGCCCTGGGCCGTGTTCTCCAGACAACCAACAACACCATAGTCAACTGCATCCTCATGAGACATACCCTCCCCCTCCAGAGCCTCAATGACTACATTATCGAAGTTGAGGATGAGGGGAGAGCCCTGTGTATCGCGGATCATCTGGCAAACCCTAAGCAGGAGTTCCTTCGGCGTCCCAGAATGAATCCTCAGGTTTAGCTTGGGCTCCAGCATGTTCAACTCCTGGAATGAATCCAGGACAAGATAGGTCAAATCGTTTGTCAGATCCTCGCCGTTGGATCCCTGACCCCCAAGTGTGATCAACTGGCCAAACCCTGCGTTTCGGCCATGGGGCCCTCCAGTCGTCTGGTAATCATAGGCATAGTTGTGCTTTATAGAGAAGCACTGAAAAAGCTCCATCATCTCCTCTCTGCTCAGTTGCCCCTCTTCCAGGTCCCTTTTATAGAAAGGATATAGGTACTGGTCAAGCCTGCCGTAGGAGATACCGGGTCCAGGGTATGACTCAGCGATCATCTCAACCATGTGGGAAAACCAGGTAGCCTGTAGGGCCTCGTGAAATGTCCTGGCTGGATTATGCGGCACCCAATCACAGACCTCGGCGATCTTTAAGAGTTCTTCTTTTCTTCTGGTTTCGGTCTCAACCTTGGCCAGCCTTCTCGCCTCCTCGGCATAGCGATGGCTGAACTCAACTATTGCATCGCAGCAGATGATTACCGCCCTTAAGAACTCCATCTTCGCCTCGGATGCGGGCCTCTTAAGGTACCCCTCCACCTCCTCCTTTATTCCCCTGAAGCCCTCTTGCAGCACCTTGGCATGGTTCTGGATGATATGGCCAGGGGTTACGCCGCCGCATGAAAGGCCCAGGCTGAGTATCCTCTGCGATTTGTCGATGAGCTCAGCTTCAATTCTTGTGAATTCCTCGGTCTCCTCCTCGGTGAGGCAGGTTGATAGGGAGGTACAGAACCTGCCTCCAACGATGAGCTCGTCGTTGAGGATATTAACTGGTATCTCCTGAAGTACCTTCTGAAAGAATAGCGCCTTTCTGATGACCAAAGGTTGATCCCAGAAGTCAGTTGGCAGGTCCAACCTGGTCGCCATCGCTGCTAGTCCGTCCCTGTTTGCTTGCAGCACGCCTCCCAGCATATCGGGCACCGAAACAAAATCCAGGATTTGATAGACCACATCGTTGGGTATGCCGGTGGTGAATGACATTACGTTATTCTGGAACTCACGCTCTTCATCCATAAAA
>JAIWEW010000144.1:0-3510 GCA_048632005.1 bacterium | reverse complement strand
GTGCCCCCCAGCTTAAAAAAGTCCCCTAAGATTGGGGGATATAGGGGGTTGATTGAGAGTATTTCAGCAGTCGCTTACTATATCAAGACTGTAGTTGAAATCGATACCCCTTGACATTATATTGATTGTATATTATAATATTAGAATATACGAATATATATTCATACATCAATAAACGACAGGACGGTGCTATGATAGAAGAATCCGAAATGCAGCTTTTCAAACTCCAGGCTGAGATCTGCAAGACCCTGGCAGAACCGAAGCGGCTGGCGATTATCCATCATCTTCGCGAGGGGGAAATGTCGGTAGGTCAACTGGCATCCAACCTGGGACTGCCACAGGCTAATGTTTCGCAGCACCTGGCAATGCTGCGGGAGCGGGGCATCGTGGCCACGCGGCGAGAGGGGACTACAATTCATTACAGCTTGATGAGTCCGAAAATCGGCGAGGCCTGTGACCTGGTGCAGGGGGTACTGACCGAGCAATTGGCTAACAACCGTGTTCTCGCCAATTCCCTCGTTCAGCTCAATAGGAAAACCTAAACGGATAATGGGAGGTTGCAATGGGTAAAATTAGTGCAGACCAAAGAACATATCTCGAGAATAAATATGGCAGCCGCGTATCTTTTCGCAGGACGGAACGAAAATTATATGGCCATGATATCGCCGCTATGCCCGGCCTTATAAAGCCACTTATTGGCGATACAACGCCGGACGCTGTAGTCCAGCCAAAGACTGAGGAGGAGCTGATAGAACTGATACGATGGGCAGTAAAACAGAACGTGCCTCTCACTCCCCGTGGTAAGGCCTCGTCAGGCTATGGCGGCGTGCTGCCAGTGAAGAAGGGCGTGGTAGTAGACTTCTATCATATGAACCGTATCATCACTATTGATCCGGAGGCTGGGACTGCCACCGTGCAGGCTGGTGTGGTGTGGGAGAAGCTCGATAGGGAACTGGAAAAGCATGGTCTAACCCTGCGATTGTATCCCACCAGCTACCCGGCATCTACCGCAGGAGGGTGGCTGGCTCATGGCGGCGCTGGTATCGGTTCTTACGAGGCAGGCTGGTTTCCTGACAACGTGGTAAATGCCCGTGTTGTGTTGCCCGACGGCACGGTGAGGGAATTTGGCGGCCCCGAGCTTGACATGATCGCCGAAGCTGAGGGCATTACCGGCCTCATTAGCGAGTTGACGATTCGCGTTCAACCACTTGAGGATCTGGAGTTGGTAGCTATTGGCTGTCCCGACGCCCACGACCTGCAGAAAGTGTTTCAGTGTATGGTTGACGAAAAGCTGCCTATCTGGTCATTGATATTTATCAACCCGCGAATGGCGGAGCTAAAAAATAAGGCTCCACTGATGGAACACTATGGCCATCCTGTAGAAGAACGGGTGCTCTTACCTGCGGCTTACATCGTCACATTGGCTTTCCGCGCCAAAGACCGCGAGGTTGTGATGACAAGGCTGCCGGAGTTACTGAAACCCTGTGAAGCGGAGATACTTAGCGACCGTATCGCCCGGCATGAGTGGAAGCACCGCTTCAAGCTGATGGTGGTCAAGCGTCTGGGGCCGAGCCTGGTGCCAGCCGAGATAGTTATCCCGCTGTCAGCTCTCGGTGATGTGATGACAGAGATCGATCGAAAGATAGCTCAGCCCATCGTTAAGGAGGGTATAGTCATCCGGGAAGGGCAGAATGGCCAGCCCGAGGTGGTAATCTTGGGCTTCATCCCCAGTGACCAGCGCAAGTTCAACTATAACTTTGTTTTCAGTCTCTCCATGAGCATTATGAAGATCGCTGAGAAGCATGGCGGGCGTGCTTACGCAACCGGGCTCTACTTCACAAGGAAGGCACCCACGATATTGGGAGCAGAGCGGACAAAGAGGTTGAAGGCGTTTAAGACGCAGGTAGACCCGAGGAACATCCTCAATCCCGGCAAGGTCATCGGTGGCAGGCCAGTTGGCGCGTTCCTCGGCATTGCGCAGGCCTTCGAGCCTCTAATTCGTCCTCTTGGCAACAGGGTTATCCCTGAAATCGGAGAGCGGCCTACAAAACCCGTGCGCGATATTCCGGCCGACGTAGCCTGGTACGCCTACGGGTGTTCCCAGTGTGGCTACTGTATCGAAGAGTGCGACCAGTTTTACGGTCGGGGATGGGAGAGCCAGTCACCTCGAGGTAAGTGGTACTGGCTGCGGGAGTACATGGAGGGTCGTGAGGAGTGGGACCAGTTCATGGTAGACACCATACTTGTATGTACCACCTGTGAGATATGTAACAAGCGCTGTTCAGCCGCATTGCCCATCGAGCCATCGTGGATGAAATTGCGTGGAGAGCTAATCCACGAACAGAAGAAGATGAGCTTCCCGCCCTTTGAGATGATGGCGGCGGCGGTGCGGAAGCAGGGCAATATATGGGCCGGATACCGTAAAGACCGCTCTGTTTGGTTCCCCCATGACCTTGAGGAGAAGCATGGGCCTACTCACCGGGCGAAGGCAGTGTATTTTGCTGGCTGCACCGCCAGCTACGTCGAGCACGACATCGGAATGGCTAGCGTTCGTCTTCTTGATGCGGCTGGAGTAGACTTCACTTATCTGGGCAATGCGGAGAGCTGCTGCGGCACACCTATGCTGGTGGCAGGCATGTGGGATGTTTTCGAGGAAGTACTTAGAAAGAACATCCAGGCAGTCAAGAGGGCCGGTGCCGATACCGTTATCTCTTCGTGCCCTGCCTGCGACATGATGTGGCGGCATGCCTACCCGGAATGGGCGGAGAAACTGGGTATAGAGTATGGAATCACGGCGAAGCATTACAGCGAAGTGCTGGCAGATAAAATACTGGCGGGGGAATTCACCTTCCCGGATAACGGCCACAAGCCGTGTACAGTAACCTGGCATGACTCGTGTCACATCGGCCGTGTGTCCGGTGTATACGAGCCTCCACGCCAGCTTATCCAGGCAATTCCCAATACAAACTTGGTGGAGATGACTCCCAACAGAGAAGAAGGGCATTGCTGTGGCAGCGTCCTTACTCTGCTTAAGGACCCCCCGGTGGCTGCCGAAATAGGCAAAATACATCTCGACGAAGCGGTAGAAGCGGGTGCGGAGAAGGTTCTTGCCTTATGTCCCTGCTGCGAGTTTCAGCTCCGTGTCAGCGCTGACAAGAAGCAGGTACCCATCGAGGTAGTGGATCTAGCACGCTACTCAGCCTCGGCACTTGGCTACGACTTTCCAGACCCCAACCCGGAGGTGCGAAAGCAGTGGGCGGTCTTCGAGGCTATGATTGCACTGATGACGCCTCAAGGCTTCGCCGAGCTGATGTGCACAATGTGGCCGGAGCTTATCGACGCCATGCCCTTCAGCATGGGGCCGATGATGCGATTCATGGGCAAGATTCCCGGAGCCCTGAACCTGATGAAGCCCATGTTCCCCATCCTGTTCCCCAGGCTGCTGCCTATGATGATGCCTCAGGTTATGCCAGTGATGCTCGAGCGAGTGGCTGAGCGCATTCCCATGCC
>JAIWEW010000143.1:0-3513 GCA_048632005.1 bacterium | reverse complement strand
GGACACCCCCAGACCCCCGGCAGGAAGTATCCTGCACCTCTTTTTCAGCAGTCTCAATACGTATAGTCAGATAAGGAGAGATATTCATATCATAATCTGTGCTATAATTTCTGCGCGAGGTATGAAATGAAAGCACTTATTCTAGCTCCTTTCGATCAATCAATTCTTGCAAGGCTGAGACAAAGCGTGGAAGTTATCTATGAGTGTTGGATGGATACGCATAGATTGTTGCCCGCAGATGAGTTTATCGACCGTATTCAGGGGCAGGATATAGAAATAGTAGTTATCGAGGCCGACTTCATTTTTCGCGAGGTTTTCGAGGGGGGGTTGAAGCTGAAGCTAATAGCAGCTTGTAGAGGTAATGTAACTCATGTTGATATGGAAGCGGCTACGGAACACGGTGTGCTGGTAGTTAATACACCGGCCAGAAATGCCACGGCTGTTGCAGAGCTGACGGTAGGTTTAATACTAGCGCTTATACGAAAAGTCCCTGCAGCGCATCAAATGGTTACCACAGGTAAATGGGTTGACCCAACCGTCTGCTACTCTTCGTTTCGCGGCACTGAGCTAACCGGAAAGACCATAGGTATTGTAGGCTTTGGAGCTATAGGGCAACAGGTTGCCAAGATGCTAAGCGCCTTTGAAACCTCTATTCTGGTATATGACCCCTATATCGACCCCGATGTAATTAAAAAACTCGGAGCAATGCCACAAGAGCTAGATGATTTAATAAAGCAGTCGGATATTATCACTCTACACTGCCCGGTTCTCCCCGATACCATGGGCCTGATGAATGTCCAAAGAATTGCTTCGATGAAGCCTACTGCCTATTTGGTAAACACTGCTGGTGCTGCTATCGTTGATCAAGATGCGATTGTCAAATCCTTGAAGGAAGGTCGTATCGCCGGGGCTGCTTTCGATGTTTATGATACCTGGCCGGTACAGCCCGACAACCCGCTTCTGAAGCTGGATAACGTAATCCTAACGCCCCACATGGGGGGAGCTACAGATGAGACGATCTTACGCTATTCCCTTATGATAGCCGAAGATATTGAAAGATTCATTCGTGGAGAGCGCCCCAAGAATTTACTCAATCCGCAAGCGTGGGATAAATTTGCCAAATAAGTACGTTATCGCCTTAGATGCCGGCTCCTCGGGTGGCCACGTTATGATTACGGATATTCAGGGTCACCCTGTGTCCTTTACACACAGAGAATGGAGTTACGATATACCATCTGATGTTAACCCGCTGGGGCGGGAATTCGATGCCGCAAAGTTTTGGGGTATCATTTGTCAACTTATTAAAGAGGCCATTAAAAAAGCAGCGATAACTCCGGAGGAGATCATTGCAGTCAGTGCTGTCAGCCAGAGGCAGGGTGTGGTCTTCCTTGATAAGGATGGAAACGAGCTATATGCCGGGCCTAACATTGACCTAAGGGCGCTATCTGAAGGCATCTCCATCGATGGCGAGTTTGGCAATGAGATCTGTCAGATAACCGGTCATACCCCCTCATTTCTCTTTACCCCTGCCAAGCTGGTATGGTTCAAGGCAAATCAGCCCCATATCTATGAGCAAATATCTACAGTGCTTTCGATTAGTGACTGGCTAATTTACAGGCTCTCTGGTGAGCGCGTAGGCGAGTTATCCTGCGTCAGCGACATAGGCATGGTCGACATTTGCGAACTGAAGTGGTCAAGCCGGTTGATAGAAATGCTTGATCTACCTCAGGGTATCTGCCCTGAGCTAACTACCGCTGGCACCTGTATTGGTGCAGTAACATCGGTGGCTGCTGAGCAGACAGGCCTATCACCCGGTACATCGGTTGTCGTAGGCGGTGCCGATACTCAATGTGGCTTACTTGGTATGGGGGTAAAGGATGAGGGACAGGTTGGGATTGTAGCCGGCTGGAGTGCCCCGGTTCAGATGGTGACTGCTAAACCCATCATTGAAACCGGTGGCAGGCTCTGGACAGGTTGCCATGTTTTTACGGGGAAATGGATCCTGGAAAGTAACGCCGGTGAAGCTGGTGGTGCATATCAGTGGCTAAAAGGGATTATCTTTAGCGAATCTGATGATATAGATATATACAACCAGATGGATCGTTTAGCACAGGACACACCACCTGGTGCTGCAGGTATGCTTGCTTTCATCGGGCCAACGGTTATGGATATGAGCCGTTTAAAAATGAGCCTTGGTGGCTTCATTTTCCCCATTACCCCGACTGTCACAAACATCGAGAGGAAACACATAATCAGGTCGGCAATGGAGAACCTCTGCTTTGCCTTCAAGGCCAACTACAGCCAACTGGAGGAGATTTCCAAGTTGACGTCTAAAGGGGTAAGCATAGGCGGAGGTCTGGCGCAGAGCCGATGTCTTATTCAAATTCTTGCCGACTTACTTGGCATGGAGGTGACTTCCTTCGAAATGCCCCAGGTGTCATCCATGGGAACAGCCATGTGTGCTGCTGTCGGGTCTGGTATCTATTCCAACCTGGAGCAGGCTATGGAGGCAATGCGACCTATGCCCAGGATAGTTGAGCCTGTTCCTGAGAGGACTCAAGAATACGCCCAGTACTACAGTAGATGGCGTACAACCACTAAGTGGCTGGAGGATTTAAATGAAAAATGGTTTGAGCAAATGGAACTCTGAAAAGAAGGAAGTGCTTGAGGCCGCTCAGCAGATGGCCGAAAGGGGCTTTGTGGTTGGCACCGCGGGAAATGTGAGCATGCGTCTCGGGGAGCACAACGGGCGGGAATTGCTGGCTATCACGCCCAATGGGCGCTATTACGATTTACTCGATGTCGATGACATTGTCGTAGCTGATTTCGATGGAGAGACTGTAGAAGGGGAACTGAAGCTTTCCATTGAGAAGCTGTTGCATATCGGGATCTATAAAGCACGCAAAAAGGTAACTGCAATCGTCCATACTCACCCCGTTTTCGGCAGCGCTGCTTCGGTTGCTTGCCTGGAAATCCCTGCTTTTCTCGACGATCAGGTTACCTACCTCGGCGGGGAGATAAAAGTGGCCGGATATGCCCTCCCCGGCACCCCGGATCTTGTGGAAAATGTACTGTCCGCGCTCGGGCCCCGAAATGCAGTTCTACTGGCAAATCACGGTGCCCTAACTGTGGGGAGAGATATGAGAGAAGCTTTCGTGAACTGTGAGATGGCGGAGAAAACGGCTAAGACATATATATATGCCCTTAGCCTGGGGAAGGTTAATCCTGTGCCCGCCGAGGCAGCAGCCGTGGAGAAGGCTTACTTTAATTTTCTGCACGGCGACACCCAGTGATATGATGCCAACACATTCGAAACACTTCTTAGTGATTAGACGGCTGGTCATAGAAGGGTCAGCTAAGTAAACACTTACCTGCGAGCTTTCTACTTACTAGAAGCCATCTAATTTCCTGTTGTTGTACTCCTCTAATTTTTTCCACCTTACCTTGTATCAATAATAGAGACTGCTGAAAAAGTCTCAATCAACCCCCTAATCCCCCAATCTTGGGGGGCTT
>JAIWEW010000142.1:0-3526 GCA_048632005.1 bacterium | reverse complement strand
GCGCCCTTGCGTCGTTGAGCAGGCATACTGCGACCTCCGGGGTCTTTCCCACTACTTTGTATCCGCCGAGCTGGTTCACAGACTGTGGGGTGAGCCCGATGTGGCCCTGAACGGGGATGCCGCAGGACACCAGCCGGCTTACTTTATCGGCTACCACCTCACCACCCTCCAGCTTGACCGCCTGCGCCCCGCCCTCCTGAATGAAACGGGCGGCATTGCGCAATGTATCCTCCATAGAAACATGATAGGTCATAAAGGGCATATCGCCGATTACCAGGGCATGTTTCGTCCCTCTGACCACCGCCTTGACGTGATGGATCATCTCATCCATGGTTACCGGGATGGTGGACTCATAGCCCAGCATCACCATACCCAGGCTGTCGCCAACCAGGATTAAGGGCACCCCGGCCTCGTCGATAATCTTAGCAAAGGCATAATCATAGGCGGTGAGCATGGGGATTTTTTCGCCCCGCTGCTTCATCTCCCTAATTTCGCCAATGTTAACCCTCATGAGATCAGGGCTTCCTCCTTCACCATGGCATTCCGCTCGTCAACATTGATCAGCCTGGGCTTTATCTCTCTAGCCTCTTCGTCGCTAACTACACTATAGGCGAGGATGATGACCTTGTCATCAACAGAGACCAGCCTGGCCGCAGCACCGTTCATGCATATCTCACCAGAGCCCCGCTGCCCCGTGATAGCGTAGGTCTCCAGGCGCGCCCCGTTATCGATATCGAGCACCTGAACCTTCTCATAGGGGAGAATGTCTGCTGCCTCCATGAGTAGCTCGTCGATAGTGATACTGCCCTCGTAGTTCAGGTTGGCATCGGTGACCCGCGCCCGGTGGATCTTACCCTTTAGCATTGTTCTCATGAATTCACCTCCTTTAGTAGTGTTTGTAACTCATTGCCTTTCTCGTCATCTATCTTTCCCTTTGCCAAAGCTATGGGAATCGTCTGGAGCCCTAGCTCTCGATATGTGGAGAGGATTCCGGGAGCGGATCGCTCCAGAGCGGAGATATGCTTCTTTATCGTACCTGAGTCACCACGGGCGATGGGCCCTGTGAGACAATCGGGAATTCCTACATTATCGATATTGTTCAGTGTCCCCCGGAGCAGGGGAAGAAGTGACCGGGTTGCCTGTTGGGATGAGACCCCGAAAGACTGCCACAGGTCGGTGGCCAGCTTCACCAGGGTAACCAGGTAGTTACAGGCTACTACTGCTGCGGCGTGATAGAGCACCTTGTCACCGGCGCTGAGCCTGATAAAGGTCCCTTCGAGAGCAGTAGCCATCCCCTGAAGCGTAGTGAGCAGCAGCTCGTCCGCTTCAATGGCGAAGGTCGAGCCGGGAATGTTCTCTATTGCATGGGCCGTACTGGCAAAGGTCTGTAGTGGATGGAAACCACCTACAAGGGCACCACACTTCCTCGCCGGCTCGAGGATATCTGTGGAGTCTGCACCGCTACAATGAACTACTCCCTGACCGGTGTTCCATCGAATTTCTCCGGCTACCTTTACAATCGCATCATCTGGTGTGGTGATAATAACTAGCTGGGCACTGTCGGCTACCGCTTGAGCGCTATCGTATGCCCGGCATCCTGGGACGGCCTCTGCCAGCCGCTCAGCGGAGGTTATGGTGCGACTGGAAACGGCGACAACAGGGTACCCCTTGCCACTGAGCCTTATTGCCAGCGCCGTGCCCACCGTTCCCGCCCCGATGAAACCGATCTTGCATCGGGTGCTTTTCTGGTCTAGCCTTACTTCCTTCATAGCTTCTTCAAGCCTTCTTTGTAGCGGTAGCAAAGTTCAACGTATATCTTTTTACCCCATCCCCATATTTGCTGGTGCTCATCGGTAATATCACCAATTACTTTTGCCGGGTTGCCAGCGGCGATCTTTCGCGCAGGGATCTCCTGCCACATGGTCACTACAGCGCCCTCAGCCACAATGGCCCACTCCCCCACCACCGCACCGATGCTCAATATGGACCCCATGCCAATGACGGCGGAGTCCCCGATGGTGGCGCTGTGGAGTATCGCGCCGTGCCCTATGGTGACATCCCTGCCGATCTTACACGTTGACAGTGGGGGACAGTGAATGACGCTGCCCTCCTCTATGGCGGTCCCCCTCCCGATCAGTAGCTCGCCATAATCGCCTCTAATTATCGCCCCGGCACCAATAAAGCACTCTTCACCGATAACTACATTGCCCACAATATGTGCGCTCTCATGTACATAGGCGCTTTCCGCTATCTGCGGCGCATTTCCTTCGAAGGAATATAGTGCCATCTACGCGCCTCTTTGCTCCATATCCCGTGCGGCTGGTATGCCGGCAAGCCCCTCCGCCTGCGATACAGCCCTTACAATCGCTTCCGCCATCACCTCTGCCGACATTGCTCCAAGTACAGTGACATCATGCGGCCCCGCTTTTCCTGTGGCTATGGCAAACACGGCATCGCCATCGAACATGGTATGAACTGGCCGGATTGCCCTTGCTAAGCCATCGTGAGCCATCTGAGCCATCTTGTTCACCTGCTCCTTATCCAGCAAGGCATCTGTTGCTACTACCCCGATTGTGGTATTTGTAGGAGTAATATCAATCAGTTCCTTAGAATTAATCATGACTTCTATAGTATTAAGAAAGCCCCCCTTTTCGATATCGCGAGGGCCAGCGATTATCTTGCCCGTCTCCGGGTCAACAACGTCACCAAAAGCATTAACTGCAACGATCGCCCCGACAGTTACATTGCCTATCTTCTTACTCGCGGTCCCCAGGCCACTCTTGGTCATCCTCTCCGGCCCATGGATATTACCCACTGTGGCCCCCGTACCCGCACCGACGCACCCCTCGGCTACCGGCCCTGTCGATGCGGCCAGACATGCCTTATAGCCCTCATCGGGACCTGGCCTTACGTTAGCACTGCCTAATTGGAGATCGAAGAGAACAGCTGCGGGGACTATCGGCACCTTTGCCACGCCCGTATCGAATCCGCAACCCCGCTCCTCTAAATAGCGCATCACCCCGCCAGCAGCATCGAGCCCGAAGGCGCTGCCCCCACTTAATAGGATGGCATGTGCCTGTCTCACCAGGCTCATCGGTCGTAGTAGGTCTGTCTCTCGAGTGCCCGGCGCTGCACCACGAACATCTACGCCAGCCACTGCACCTTCCTCACAAAGGACTACAGTACAGCCAGTCGCGGCTTCCCTGTCGGAATAGTGTCCCACCTTTATCCCTGAAACATCAGTGATCGCATTATGCATATCTAAACCCTATAGAACACAAAAACCTTCGCGGGCAGTGCCCGAGAAGGCATTTTCACACTTGCTACTTTATGCCGTCTCAGTCGTCACCGATCCAAGCGACTTTGTTTCGTTATTTACGCTACTTTTTTGTTCACCGCCCCGTTATAACCGGGGTCGCTGTATTTTTAGATTATCATGCCCTCAGTTGATTTGTCAAGCGGTCTTGGGTGTACTCCGTGAGTTCATATTCAAAGGATCGCCTGATGGGTGATAATCCAAGCGAAT
>JAIWEW010000141.1:0-3536 GCA_048632005.1 bacterium | reverse complement strand
AAAAAAGTGTCTCTTTTTTCTTCCTGCGGGGGGTGTGTGGGTTCCCCCCAAGATTGGGGGATTAGGGGGTTGATTGAGACTATTTCAGCAGTCTCTTAGTGAGAAGCCCTTTGTATCTCATAGGGCTCCGGGCGCGACACGGCGAGAAGGTGTCTTGGGGTTGACGAAATAAGACTTTTAGTATACGCTTGCGGAAGCGTAAAAAAACGACCTGCCAAGGGTCATACAGCGCAAGAGCAAAGAAGGAGGGAGAATGGATACAAAGATTACACTGTCTGAAAAGGAGATGCCCACTTCCTGGTACAACATCCAGGCCGACCTGCCGGAGCCACTGCCACCTATGCTACACCCGGGAACCAAGGAGCCGACACGCCTGCCACCCCCCCTATTCTCCCGTGCATGCGATGAGCAGGAGTTCAGCACCGAGCGATACATCGATATCCCCGAGGAGCTGCAGGAGATCTATAAGATGTGGAGACCGACCCCACTCCACAGGGCATTCCGCCTGGAGAAGGCATTGGACACCCCGGCCCACATCTACTACAAGTATGAGGGGGTGAGCCCGGCAGGTAGCCACAAGCCGAACACCGCGGTGGCCCAGGCGTACTATGCTAAGAAAGAGGGGTGTAAGCGCCTGGCTACCGAGACGGGCGCCGGGCAGTGGGGCAGTGCCCTATCACTGGCCTGTCAGTACTTCGGCCTCGAATGCAAGGTCTATATGGTCAAGATCAGCTATAACCAGAAGCCGTATCGCCGAATTATGATGGAAACCTGGGGGGCGAAGTGTGTGGCCAGCCCTAGCGAGGACACCGAGATCGGGCGTAAAATACTGGCGGAGGACCCCAATTGCACCGGCAGCCTGGGGATGGCCATCAGCGAGGCATGTGAGGATGCCTTCTCCCGCGACGATACCCTTTACTCGTTGGGCAGCGTGGTCAACCACGTCCTGCTTCATCAAACCATCACGGGGCAGGAAGCAATGAAGCAACTTGAGAAGGCCGATGCCTATCCCGATATCATCATTGGCTGCATCGGCGGCGGCTCGAACTTCGCCGGGGTGTTCCTGCCCTTTGTCAAGGATAAGATCTCAGGGAAAAAGCCGAAGCTGCAGATTATTGCTGTTGAGCCCCATGCCTGTCCCACGGTTACCAAGGGGCCATACGCCTGGGACTTTGGCGACGTAGCCGGGATGGCTCCGATTGTTTTGATGTATACTCTGGGGCATTCCTTCGTGCCTCCTCCAGTACATGCAGGGGGTCTTCGCTATCATGGGATGGCTCCTATCGTCTGTCACTTAGTTAAACTGGGATTCGTCGAGGCTCAGGCCGTATACCAGATACCAACTTTCGAAGCAGCCGTGAAGTTTGCACGCACCGAGGGCATCTTGCCGGCCCCTGAGCCAGCACATGCCATCAAAGTAGTCATCGATGAGGCGCTTAAGTGCAAGGAGTCGGGACAGAAGAAGAACATCCTGCTCGCCCTGAGCGGGCACGGCCACTTCGATCTTGGTTCCTACGAAAAGTACCTTTCGGGCCAGCTTGAGGATTATGAGTATCCCGAGGAGAAGGTGAAGGAGGCGCTGGCGCAACTACCACAGGTCAACAGGTAAAGACGAAGGGCTTCCTCTTAAGGGATGGGGTTAAAGCTAGATTCAGCAATTGAGATTGCTGAAAAAGAGGTGCCCCGATTATATCGGGGCTGGGGATCTGGGGATATCCCCCAGGTAAGAAATCCCCCCAATCTTGGGGGGATTAGGGGGTTGGTAGAGGCTATTTCAGCGGTCTCTAATTAATATTCACGCCTTCACCTACTCGGCCACCCTGGTGGAAAGGCCCCGCAGCTAGCCCTGTCTCTCTACCCCCAGTGTTATTTCCTCGCCGGCGATCTTATAGCTCTCCTTGTAGGCATCCTGTGGAATCCCTGCTGTTATGTTAAGAGAGAGGGTCTCCTGCTTAATATAGTCAGCGTGCTTTTCAATTACGCGCTCCAAATTTTCACCGCCCTGGTAGTAGGTGTGAATATAGTCGGCTATATCGAAGCCAGCTTGCTTGCGCATCGTCTGGAGGCGGTGCACCAGCTCCCGCGCCATCCCTTCATCGGCGAGCTCGGGTGTAATCTCTATATCAATAGCGACGGAAAGGTCTCCTTCTTTAGCTATTTCGACCTTTGCCGCATCGGCAAGGTGCTTCAAATTGGCTTCGTCCTTCTCAAAGCAAATTTCTTTTACATTAAGCTCCTCAAGAATCTGGGGTCCAGTCGCGCCCATCTCCTCACGCTCTCCCTCTGATATTCCACTTATTATCACCTTCGCCAGAGGCTGACGTACCTTGATGCCGGCACTACTCCTGGCCGCCCGCCCCAGGCTAGATACATTCATTGCCAGGCTGGTAGCTTGACCCAATTGCTCATCGACCTTCTCCAGGTCGGCAACGGGGAAATGGGTAAGATGCACGCTCTCCACATCATCGGGATAGAATGAACATACCAGGTTTCGATACATCTCCTCGGCAATAAATGGAGTAAGCGGGGCGAGCAGCTTTGACAGCGTGACCAGGCACTCGTAGAGGGTGGCGTACGCTGACAGCTTGTCGGCATCGCTCTCGCTTTTCCAGAAGCGGCGACGGCTCCTCCTCACATACCAGTTAGACAGGACCTCCACAAATCCCTGAATCCGGCGCCCGGCGTCGGTGGGATCATAGCCCTCCATGGCGTTTGTGACGTCAGCGATGAGCTTGTTTAGCTCGGAGATGATCCAGCGGTCAAGCGGCGCCCTTTCGGAAAATTCGGCGACACCCGGTGTCGTTCGCGGGTCAAACTTGTCGATGTTGGCATAAGTAACAAAGAAGGAATATATATTCCACAGGGTGCGGATAAACCTTCTCTGTGCGTCGGCCACAAGCTCCGCGGAGAATCGACGCACGCTGCCCGCAGGCGATGAGGTCAACAGATACCACCTCAGGGCATCAGCACCCTGATTATCCAGGATCGTCGAAGGGTCTACAACGTTCCCCTTGGACTTGCTCATCTTTTCACCCTTGTCATCCAGGATATGACCGAGGCAGATGACATTGCGGTAGCACGGGCGGTCGAAGAGGAGGGTAGAGAGAGCGTGAAGGGTGTAGAACCAGCCCCTGGTCTGGTCCACTGCCTCGCAGATGTAATCGGCAGGGAAGAACTTTTCGAAGGTCTCCCTGTTTTCGAAGGGGTAATGCCACTGGGCCACCGGCATCGCCCCCGAATCGAACCAGGCATCGAGCACATCGGGGAGGCGGCGCATTTTGTTACCCTCACACTCGCTGCAATCGAAAGTCACCGTATCGATATAAGGGCGGTGTAAATCTGCTTCACCCTTCTGAAGCGCCTCTAAAACCATTGGTTCCGCCGATAGCCCTGGCTTGCCCCTCAATTCCTCGAGGCTGCCAATACAATCGTCTTTTCCACAGGAGTCACAACGCCAGACGGGGAGCGGCGTCCCCCAGTATCGCTCGCGGGAGAAAGCCCAGTCCACATTGTTCTCCAGCCAGTCTCCGAAGCGC
>JAIWEW010000140.1:0-3586 GCA_048632005.1 bacterium | reverse complement strand
ACTGTGGCCTCAGAGTAGGCGAAGAGCAACTTGGCACCGTGTCTGATGATCCCTCCATATTCCTGATCGATACCGGGCATATATCCCGGGACGTCGCATAAAGTGATTATGGGAATGTTGAAGCAGTCAAGGAAGCGTACAAACCGGGCGGCCTTGTCCGAGGCATCGATATCGATACACCCCGCCGAAACGGAAGGCTGCTGTGCAACGATGCCAACCGACCGGCCCCCGAGCCTGGCAAATACAGTAATGATATTCCCGGCGAAGTGCTCATGAACCTCCATAAATTCGCCATTATCGACCACCATACAGATTATTTTCTTCATGTCATAGGCTTTGGTGGCATCCTCGGGGAGGATATGGAGAAGCTCCTCATCCTTTCTATTGGGCTCATCGTTGGTTTCAACAAATGGGGCTTCCTCCATATTGTTCCGGGGAAGGTAGCTCAACAGCCGTCGAACTTGATCCAGGCAATCATGGTCGTTTTCGGCGAGAAAATGGCAATTACCGCTCTGACTGGCATGAACCATCGCACCACCGAGTTGTTCGAGGGTTACTTCCTCGCCCGTCACCGCCTTTATGATCTCCGGGCCGGTGATATACATCTGCCCGGTGCCTTTAACCATGAAGATGAAGTCTGTAATCGCCGGGGAGTATACCGCGCCACCGGCACTGGGGCCCATGATCGCTGATATCTGGGGTACCACTCCCGAGTAGAGTGTATTGCGAAGGAAGATGCTGCCATACCCGGAGAGGCTCTCCACTCCCTCTTGAATCCTTGCGCCGCCCGAGTCGTTGAGTCCAATGAAGGGTGCCCCGTTCTTCGCCGCAAGGTCCATAGCCTTACAGATCTTCTCGGCTACTACCTCTGATAGCGAGCCCCCGAAGACAGTAAAGTCCTGAGCGAAGATATAAACAAGCCTGCCATTTACCTTGCCAAACCCGGTGACTACTGCATCGCCTACAAACTGCTTATCTCCAAGGCCGAATGCCGTAGAGCGGTGAGTAACGAATGGATCCAGCTCTTCGAAGCTACCCTCATCGAGGAAATAGGAAATACGCTCCCTGGCAGTGAGCTTGCCCTTCTCATGCTGCGCCGCGATGCGCTTTTCGCCCCCGCCCAGTTGCGACTCCGCCCTCAGCTTATCTAGATTCTCTAACTTTTTCTCAATCGCCATATCCCCTCCCTGCAAGCATGTTTGTGAAAATCATCACATGGCAAATTATATAACTCTAAACCTGAAAATGCAAGAAAGGCGGGGCTATCTTTCCTGTTATCTCCCGGCGATAGAATCCGCTATCACGAGCAGCCTTCTTGCCCTGGTTGCGATGGGAATATCGATCATCTTGCCATCAAGGGAGGTTGAGGCGAAACCCTGGGCTACAGCAGCCTCAAAGGCGGCTACTACTCTCCTGGCGTAGTCTACCTCATCCGGTGAGGGACGGAAGATACTATTTACTGGCTCTATCTGGCTGGGGTGAATGAGGCACTTTCCTTCGAAGCCAAGCCTTCGGGCCAGTGCAGCCTCATTTATCAGTCCTGCCTCATCTCTGAAGTTATTATAAGGGGTGTCTATTGGGATAACATTGGCCGCTTTTGCAGCGATGACCACCATTGTCCTGGGATATAGGAGTTCGCTGCCATCTTCAGTGCGTGTTATGCCTGTGTCCAGGGTGAAATCCTCGGCGCCAAAGGAGATGCCCACCACCCTGGGGGAGGCGCTGGCGATATCGAAGGCATGGATAAGTCCCCTGGCAGTCTCCACCCATGGAATGAGCTTGATATGACCGGCAGTGATTCCCCGTTCTCTTTCCAGACGCTCAATTATTGCTGCTATCTCCTCAATATCACGCCCTGTGGCGGGCTTGGGTTGATTGATGCCGTCGATGTCGGAGGTTATCACAGCCTCCAGGTCCTCCTCAGCCAGGCCGCTGGCGAGGGAGTTGATACGTACAAAGACCTTTCGCCCTTTTCGTTTTACTCCTGCTGCTGCTCCCTGTTGCGTTAACTCAGCTAGCGAATCCCTTACCTGGGCTCTGGCACTGGCTTTCTCTGAGATGGGCACCGAATCTTCAAGGTCTAAAACGAGTGCATCAGCGTGAAGATGCCGTGCTTTCTCAATCATGTTTTGCCGGTTGCCGGGGACAAAGAGCAAAGTTCTCAGTAGCTCCACTTCTTACCTCCGTGATACCCAAGCCAGTATGGTGTCTCTAACTAAAAGTTGTCAAGTATTCTAAACCCTATAAGCTTGTGCTAGAATTTAAGGCGATGAGCACCGATCTTGGCGTTACCGTATGTGGCGATCGGGAGTTCCGGTGGGGGGAGCGTACCTTCATAATGGGCGTGTTGAATGTAACCCCCGATTCCTTCTCCGGCGATGGACTGGGAGGCGACATCGCTGCGGCTCTGGCTCAGGCAAGACGCCTCGTAGCTGAGGGTGCTGACATCATCGACATAGGCGGTGAGTCTACTCGCCCCGAATCATCCCCGGTATCCGCTGATGAGGAGCTGAACCGGGTGATTCCAGTGATTGAAAAGCTGGCTAAGGAGATTACGGTGCCCATAAGCATCGATACCTATAAACCTGATGTGGCAAGGCGTGCCCTTGAGGCTGGAGCCGGGATGATTAACGATATCTGGGGACTGAGGCGTAATACAGAGCTTGCACTGGTTGCAGCGGAATGGGGAGTACCTCTGGTAATTATGGCCAACCAGCGCGAAGCCACCTACGATCAGATCGTCCCTGAGGTTATTTCCTCCCTTAAGCGGGGCATTGATCTGGCACTGGATGCGGGGGTGGCCCGGGAGAATATCATCATCGACCCTGGCATCGGTTTCGGCAAGACGCTTGAGGGAAACCTGGAGATTATCCGACGCCTGGGTGAGCTTAAGGAGCTGGGCCGTCCGATACTCCTGGGCACATCGCGCAAATCGATGATCGGGATGGTGTTGGACCTGCCCCCCGAGCAGCGTTTGGAGGGGACGGCAGCCACCATCGCCCTGGGCATTGCCGGTGGCACTGATATAGTACGGGTGCATGATGTGCTTGAGATGGGGCGCGTTGCCCGTATGTCCGATGCCATCATCAGGGGAAGGTGGGCTTAGATGCAGGTTTATCTCGGCATCGGCTCAAACTTGGGGGACCGCCAGGCCAATATGGAGAAGGCATTAAAGCTTCTTGGTGATACGCTCCAGATAGAGCTGGTCTCATCTATTTATGAGACCGAACCTGTGGGATATGTAGAGCAACCCATGTTCCTCAATGCCGTTTGTCGCGGGCAAACAGAGCTTGGCCCATTGCAACTGCTTTCCCTGGTGAAGGGTATGGAGGCCAGCCTGGGCAGGGTGTCCAGCTTCCCTAATGCTCCCCGTACCATTGATCTTGACATAATATTCTATGGTAATATGATTATGCAGACCCCAGAGTTGACCATCCCCCATCCCCGTCTGGAGGAGCGAGCCTTTGTATTGATCCCACTTCTTGAGATCGCCCCCGATCTCTGTCATCCGGTAAGTGGAGAGAGTATAAAAGATTTGGCGGCAAGGGTACAGGGGCGGGAAGGGGTAAAGAAAATCGGAGAATTG
>JAIWEW010000139.1:0-3604 GCA_048632005.1 bacterium | reverse complement strand
CCACCTGAAGAAGATCATGCCTTCGATGTAGCATAAAGCTATTTATCCTTATATAAAGTGGTGCGCCGGCTCACTATTGCACTACATCTCTTTAGTCAGGGTGGCAAGGAACTCAGCATTGGATGAGGTTTTTGCTAACCTTTCCAGGATACGCTCTGTAGCCTCGGTGGACATTTGGGAGTTGCTGGATACCAGGTTCGCCATTCGGCGGAGCAGCCATATTTTCTGTATGGTTTGATCGTCCAGCAGTAGCTCCTCACGGCGTGTGCCGCTTCGCTGGATGTCCATGGCGGGGAATATGCGGCGATCCGCGAGCTTGCGGTCGAGATGAAGCTCCATATTTCCTGTACCTTTAAACTCCTCATAGATGACCTCGTCCATTCGGCTCCCGGTATCGACGAGGCAGGTAGCAATGATGGTTAGCGATCCTCCCTCCTCCGTGTTGCGCGCTGCGCCGAAGAAACGCTTTGGCGGATAGAGGGACACCGAGTCGATGCCTCCGGAGAGGGTGCGCCCGCTGGGTGGCAGGGCGAGATTATAGGCGCGGGTGAGGCGGGTGATGCCGTCGAGGAGGATCATAACATCCTTCCCGTTCTCCACGAGGCGCTTTGCCCGATCCAGGGCTAAATCAGCTACCTTGGTGTGGTTCTCCACCGGTTCGTCGAAGGTGGAAGCGATGACTTCCGCATTCACCGAGCGCCTCATATCGGTAACCTCCTCGGGGCGTTCACCGATGAGGCATATCATAAGATGGATATCGCTGTGGTTGGTAACAGTGCCATTGGCGATGTGTTTGAGCAGCATGGTCTTCCCTGCCTTGGGCGGCGAGACGATGAGACCCCGCTGCCCGCGACCGATAGGAGCGATAAGGTCCAGTAGACGAGTAGCGAGATTGGTGGGTGTGGTTTCCAGATTAATGAACTTATCAGGGAAGGTCGGAGTCAGGGAATTGAAGTTGGGCCGATGCTTTATCTGCTCCGGGTCGATGCCATTAACCGCCTCAATGCGCAACAGGCTGTAGTATTTTTCCCCGTTCTTGGGCAGTCTCATCTGGCCGGTGACGGTATCTCCTGTCCGCAGCGCGAATCGTCGAATCTGGGATTGGGAGACGTAAACATCGTTAGCGCCGGGTCTGAGGGTGTCTTGACGCAGAAAGCCGTAGCCTTCATCCATGATATCAAGCACGCCGCCGCCAAAGAGATTTCCTTGAAGCTCGGCGCTTGCCTGAAGAAGCCTCAATACCAAATCCTGTTTCTTTAGAGCGGTATAGCCGGATATGCCCAGATCCTTAGCTATTTCCAGCAACTCTTCACGCGTCTTTGCTTCCAGTTCCGTAATGTTGGTGCTCATTTTATTATTACCTCTTTCTCCTATACTTCGTCCAATATATTTACTTCGTCGCTAATTGTCCTCTTAATGATGAATGCCCTGCCATTATTGTAAGCAAAGCAATCTCATTGCTTGGCTACCTTCTTCCAGTCTTCCGCAAAGCGGGCGATGCCGATATCGGTGAGGGGATGACGTATCATTTGCATCAGCATGCTGTAAGGTATGGTAGCAATGTGAGCCCCTGCCTTGGCCGCCTCGATGGTGTGAAGGGGATGACGGAGGCTGGCGGCAATCACCTGCGTGGGAAGTTTATAATGGCTATAGATCTCTACCGTATCGGCAACCACACCCATTCCGTGATGGCCGATATCATCGAGCCGCCCTACAAAGGGGCTGACGTACGTGGCCCCCGCAATGGCACCGAGAAGTGCTTGGTTTGCCGAGAAGCAAAGGGTAA
Organism: bacterium; assembly: GCA_048632005.1. GTDB lineage: Bacteria > Chloroflexota > Dehalococcoidia > E44-bin15 > E44-bin15 > JAAXQM01. The sequence continues at coordinate 1,818 of JAIWEW010000139.1, read as the reverse complement.
GGTTGGTCTTGATGTTCTCCCTGGATAGCACACTTATTGCTTCCAGCCCCGCCTCCGATATCGGTATCTTGACCACGACATTCTTATGCCATGAGGCAATCTCCCTTGCTTCCTGTTTCATACCATCAGCATCCAGACTGAGCGCCTCTACGGATATTGGGCCGGGAACAATAGAACATATTTCGAGGATGGCGGCCTTAAGATCACCGGCCTTTTCCCTGGCTACCAGGGTTGGATTTGTGGTCACGCCACTAATAACTCCCAGCCCGGCAGCATGGCGGATATGCTCTATGTTTGCTGTATCAAGGAAAATACGCATATATATAACCACCTCTTCCTATAGTTTTCTACTACTGGGGAGGGTAAACTATACCAGGGGCAACGTGGGCTGGGTACCCTCGCGGAGCACCCCTTTCGCTACCCCGACGAAATCGCGGAACAGGGGATGAGCACGGTTGGGACGGGATAGGAATTCGGGATGAAACTGACACCCCAGCATGAAGGGGTGATCCCGAAGCTCACCTATCTCTACCAGCTCTCCATCCGGCGAGAGACCGCTGAAAACCATGCCGGCTTCTTCCAATGTCTGCCGGTACTCGTTATTGAATTCAAAACGGTGACGATGGCGCTCATAGACCACCTGCTCTTCGTAGGCTGATGCGGCCTTCGTCCCCGCTACCAGATGGCATGGATAGATGCCTAAGCGCATTGTCCCGCCCTTGCCCGACGCCTTGCGCTGGTCCGGAAGCAGGTCGATCACAGGGTAAGGAGTCTCTAAGTCAAACTCGGTAGAATTGGGCTTAGGGGAGCCAAGTATATGGCGGATAAACTCAATCACCATAATATGCATCCCAAGACATAGCCCCAGGTAAGGGATTTTATGCTCGCGGGCATACTTGGCCGCGAGCACCTTCCCCTCGATGCCTCTTTCTCCAAAGCCACCGGGGACCACGATCCCTTGAACAGAGCGGAGCAGGCTATCGCCATCCCTTTCCAGATCCTCCGAGTGAATCCATTGAACATCCAAATCTCGGTTATGGTAGACCGCGGCGTGGACCAGCGCCTCCTTAACCGAGATGTAGGAGTCATGCAGTTCCACGTATTTGCCAACTATGGCGATGGAGACCGGTTCCTTGGGCTCCTTCATCTGTGCTACCAGGTGTCGCCACTCGTTGAAGTCGACGCTGTTATTGGGCAGGTCAAGCATATTCACAATGAGTTGCCCCAACCCTGCCTCCTCAAGAACCAGAGGTGTCTCGTAAATTACAGGCAGGGTGATCAGTGGTAGAACGGCCTGTGGATCGACGTCGCAGAAAAGGGCGATCTTGGCTCTTATGTCGTTGGAGATTGGCTGATCGCTGCGGCATACAATAATATCTGGCTGGATACCGATGCGCCTGAGCTCGTTAACGCTGTGCTGGGTGGGCTTGGTCTTAAGCTCTCCAGATGAGGCGAGGAAGGGAAGAAGGGTAACATGAACGTAAAGGATATTATCCCGGCCTACGTCGCTCCTCATCTGGCGGATGGCCTCAAGGAAGGGGAGTCCCTCGATGTCGCCCACCGTGCCCCCTACCTCGACAATGACAACGCTGGCCTCACTCTCTGTGGCCACCTGGCTGATACGTCGCTTTATCTCATTGGTAACATGCGGTACCACCTGAATAGTGCCGCCAAGAAAATCGCCACGCCTCTCCTGGGAGATTATCGAGCTATAGATCTGCCCCTGGGTTACGCTGGAGGAAGCGGTTACGTTGGTATCGATGAAGCGTTCATAGTGACCCAGGTCGAGGTCGGTTTCCTCACCATCTTCAGTAACGA
>JAIWEW010000138.1:0-3613 GCA_048632005.1 bacterium | reverse complement strand
ACCGGCTCATCATCATTAAAAGACTGCTGGAATAATCTCAATCAACCCCCTAGCCCCCCAATCTTGGGGGGCTTTTAAAGCTGGTGGACACCCCCTTACCCCGGCAGGAAGTATCCTGCACCTCTTTTTCAGCGGGCTCCTTGATATTTAGTCTACTATGTAGTACAGTCGAATAGGGGTTAGGTAAACCGGGTGATCGCTCTCCGATTTATATCGGGGGGAGGAAAGTCCGAGCTCCACCGGGCAGGAGGCTGGGTAACGCCCAGGGTCCCCCGATTTTATCGGGGGATACGGAAAGTGCCACAGAAACATACCGCCCCGGCTTGCCGGGGTAAGGGTGAAATGGTGAGGTAAGAGCTCACCGCTCCGATGGTAACGTCGGTGGCGGGCAAACCCCCTTCGGAGCAAGACCAAATAGAAGGGAAGAGGACGCCCGGCCTCGTTAATACCCTCGGGTAGGTCGCTTGAGGTGGCGGGTAACTGTCATCCTAGATAAATGGTCACCACCCCGATTTAATCGGGGTACAGAACTCGGCTTACAGGTTTGCTTAGCCCCTCAAGGCTTTTCGCTCATGGAAGCTTTGCTGTTACGTGAAACAGGCCCTTGATATAATCCTCCGGAAAGCAGAAAAAACAACACGTATTGCAGGGCTGCTTTCTTCTTCGGGGTAAGAAATGTCGAAGAATGATCTATCCCCAGAGGCTCTTCAACGGGAGCTAAGAACGAAGCTCATCGGTCAAGATATCCTCCACTATCCCAAGACCCCCTCCACTATGGATGCAGCAAAACGGGCGATAAGAGATGGCGCCGTGGAGGGCACTATTCTCATCGCCGACCAACAGACTTCAGGCCGGGGGCGGCTGGGCCGTGAGTGGTTCTCCCCTCCAAAGAGCAGCATTCTGCTCTCAATTATCCTTTATCCAAAGCTGGAATATCTCCCTCGCCTCACCATGGCTGCTTGTCTGGCAGTGGTAAGAAGCATCGAGAAACTTACAGGCCTTGAGCCCACAATCAAGTGGCCTAACGATGTTCTAATCGACGGGAAAAAGGTAAGCGGTATTCTAATTGAGAGCGACATTTCGGAAGATAGCGTTAAATACGCCATCGTGGGTATTGCCCTAAATGTCAATCTTGATCCTACAGCCATCCCCGAGATTTCAGAAACGGCCACAAGCCTTAAGCAGGTGCTGGGTAGAGAGGTGTCGCGCAAAGAGGTGCTGGTAGTCCTGCTTGGCGAATTTGAAGGTCTGTATAATGCACTACGTCGCGGAGAGCAGATCGATCGGGAGTGGCACCGTCGATTGGATACATTGGGTAAAAAGGTTTCGGTGCGCTGCGGCGATAAGATTGAGGAGGGCGTTGCCGAGGAGGTAGACGATGATGGCAACCTCATGCTGCGGCGTTCCGATGGCAGCGTGGTGATCATCGCCGCAGGGGATGTTACGCTAAGAGCTCATAATTACTGAGCTAATAGGCCCTCGCTGGCTAATTTATCAGCAACCCCTCCCAGACCCAACTCTTCCAGTTTAGCCCTTTTCTGAAAGCCAGTGAGGACATCCCAACCACGGATCTGGTAATATTCGTCCTTCATTTGCTCAAATTTATCACGTTCCACGACCATTCCTTTTCGAGAATGGACTTCCCCATCTTTACCTGGAACTATACAACCTGGGTTACCGAAGTCGCCCTTTAAGGGTATGTTAAAATTAAACTCCTCCAGGCAATCATCTTCTCTTCCTTTGTGTCCCTCCCTGATATGAATAGCCCGCTGCAGGTTAAAGACCCTCTCACCAATTTCGTATAAGTCCAGCTCATCCATAACCCTTCCCGTTACCGCAGAACAAACCTGGCTCTCCAGGGATGGATCGCCAACATTATCTTCAGAGAGACCACTATTTAAAATCGGCCAGAGGAAATCGCATAGGATAAGGCATTCTTTAGCGTACTGACGGTTCTGAATCTTGGCCGCGGCCAGGGCCTTCCCCTCGTAAGTAGAAAAATCAGCTGCAATCTCGCTACCCCAGAAACGCTTCGCTATGCCCTGCATAACCTCGGTTGTAACGTGGACATTCTCCATCCCTGCAGCCCGCATCACCCACAACATATTGGGTACACTGATTTCGTGCAGCTGTTGAATGGGCTGCCGCGGTTCCATAGCATACAAGAGGCCGGTGGTAATATATAACCTGGGCCCGTAGTTAGTATTGTAACCAGTTCTGGTCATATAGTCGGTAATCAATTCCTGTGCCTTACCACCGACGGTTTCCGCCGCTTGGTGAGTGCCATTGGCCAGAACATCGCCAAACCCCTCGCGGTGGGACACCTTCCTGAGCAACGTCTCGATAAATTCCCTGCTACCTATCTTGGAGAGTGGTATTCCAGTCTGCTCATCGGTTAAAAGCTTGGCCTGGTAGCATCTAGAGAGCCACATTACCATCGTCTCGATGGCATGCGTATCGATACCGTATTCATCGCAGAGCTTGGCTGCCTCAAAGGGAACCTCGGTGAGCTCCCCATAATAGCGCTGTGCTCGAGTCTCATAGAAAAAGGCAGCCTGGCACATGAATTTACCGGTGACCCCATTCATTGCCGTATATATCAGGCGCATACACCCGCTGCTGCAGCCGTAGCACACATCTTTCTTCATCTTGTCCGGGTGTAGCAGGGGAGGCAATACCATTTGATTAAATTCAAATCTGCCTTTAAATTCAAGACGCATCCGCTCCCTTAGTTTCCTAGTCCTTTCCGCGTCGTCTACGTCGACCTTTCTCTTCGTCCCTCTTACCACAATAGCCTTCAGATTCTTAGAGCCCATTACTGCGCCCAATCCACTTGAGCCAGTAGCGTCATTGTCCGCCACCAGACTGGCAAAGACCACTTTGTTCTCACCCGCTACACCCACAGTCACTATGCGAAAGGCTTTTCCCAGTTCATCCTTCAGTTTCTCACGGCAAGAGATGGCACCACTACCTACAAGATGAGCTGCCTCTCTTATCTCCACCCTGTCCCCATCTACTAACAGATAGACTGGCCTATCTGCCTGTCCATATACAACAAGCCCATCGTAACCGGCAAACTTAAGCTCAGCACCCCAGGAGCCGCCCAGATTGCAATAGGAAAATCGATTGTGAATGGGGGATTTACCACAGACCTGCCATCTGGAGCCGCCAAAACCTGGAACGCCAGCAACAGGACCCGTTATGAAGATCAGCCTGTTTTCCGGATCGAAGGCGTCTGTTCCGGGGGGTACCTCATCCCAATAGATTTTAGCAGCTATCCCTCGCCCTCCCAGAAAGAGATCATCATAGCCTTCGGTTGGCATACTATCGACACTACCGTCAGAAAGATTCACCCGTAAAATAGTTCCCGCGTATCCTTTAGCATGAGCCATTTTTTCTTCCCCCCATTAAACTTAAATATCAGCAATATTATTGCACGTCTTATAAAGACCATTCGGTTCTAAATCCCCTGTCAATTATCAACACCTCTTAAAATGTTTAATAAGAGACTGCTGATATAGTCTCAATCAACCCCCTAATCCCCCAATCTTGGGGGACTTTTAAAGCTGGGGGACACCCCCAGACCCCCGGCAGGAAGTATCCTACACCTCTT
>JAIWEW010000137.1:0-3641 GCA_048632005.1 bacterium | reverse complement strand
GTATTAAAACTTATTCGCATTTATCGCTTTGATCCCATTTAAGGGTTAGTAAATGCAAAATGCCACTGCTGTTTTCATTGTCTTTATGGTAATACTAGTGCTCGTCATGAGCATTGGTGGCTATATTATTGGTGCACGCAGGAGGCAACCCCTTAGCGGCTTCTTGGTCCGTTATATCGCTGTTTTTGGAACACTTTTTCTCATAGAATACGCTTTCCTCGAGCTTCTCCCTTCACTCCATGCTACGCTATCCAACTTCACTGCTACGATTGTTGGTGGAATACTTGGGCTTGCGGGAATCGACACTTTGGTATCAGGCTCGATGATCATGCTGCAAGACCCGCCCCTGGCATTTGAAGTAAGCGCGGCGTGTCTGGGTGGGGTGCTCTTCTGGGTATACATTGGTCTGGTTTTCGCCGAATCTGGAGTAACCATGAGGCAGCGACTGGTTGGTATTATTGCAGGGATCAGCGTGCTGGTAACATTCAACATCTTCAGGATAACGTTGAGCATCTACCTGGAAAGCCAAACCGGTGTGTATGTTCACGACTTCTTCTATATGTTCAACATGGTCTTTGTTATCTTAGTCTGGGTCGTATGGCTGAAGCTTCTGAAGCTTAAAAGACCAGGAATGTCACATGCAGGGCAAAAAGGGAGCTTTGCATCATTGGCTTGAATAAAAGAAAAACAGCGTAAGCATATTTCTCCATGTCTGGTAGGTCAAGGCAACTGCCTGAATAGTGGCTGCCCTTTTTGTGGGTATTTCATAGAAATCTGGTCGTACTCGTGATATAATGCCACAGTGTATGATGTTCATTAGAAGCTGTATACCCACTATATACCAATAGCGTTATGGCAATGCTTACTCGGATAGAGCGAAAAGGGAAGTGCGGGGGCTAAAAACAGGAGGACTGGATATTGGAAGAATACAAGGCCAAGCGAGAGAAGATACTGCAAATGGGAGGCCCCAAAGCTGTGGCACAGCAGCACGAAAGGGGCAGTTTGACTGCAAGGGAGAGAATAGATTACTTTTTTGACCCCGGTACCTTCACTGAGATAGGCTTATATGTTAAGCATCGCACGACAGCTTTCGGTATGGATAAAAGGGAAATACCTGCCGAAGGTTTAATTACTGGTTTTGGAAAGGTAAACGGCAGGCTGGTCATGGTCGCCGCTGAGGACTATACCACTATGGTAGGCACTTTCGGTGAATATCACGGTAAAAAGTTTTCGGAGGCTATAGACCTCGCCAAGGATATGGGGATACCATTTGTCGGCATGAACGATTCTGGGGGAGCACGGCTTCAAGAGGGGATGGACACCCTGCAAAGCTACGCTTGGCTATTCAGGTCTCAGATTCAGGCATCAGGCATTATTCCTCAGATAGCCTTGCTAATGGGACCTTGTTTAGGAGGCCAAGCCTATCACCCTGTGATGCAGGATTTCGTATTTCAATGCAGGGAGACAGGCCGCATGGGCATTGCTGGTCCAGCCTTCGTAAAGACGCAGACGGGCGAAGATATCGACATGGACACCCTATGCGGTGTGGAGGCCCACGCCGTTAAATCGGGGGAGACCCATGTGGTAGCCGAGGACGACAAGGACTGTCTGGACAAGACCAAGGAACTCCTGAGCTTCTTGCCATCCAATAATAAAAGGGAAGAGCGGAAACTTACATACCAGGATACTGGTGATGACCCGGAACGTATAGACCCGGAACTGGACGCACTGGTTCCTGAGGAGCCTTATATCCCGTATGACATGCACGATGTAATCACGCGAATCATAGATAATGGTCACTTCTTCGAGATACTGAAGGATTTTGCCCAGAACGTGATTGTCGGGTTTGCCAGGTTCAACGGTCGTCCGGCTGGCATCGTGGCAAGCCAATCGATGTGTGCTGCAGGCGCACTCGATTGTGACGCTGCTGATAAGGTTGCCCGATTCGTCAGGTTCTGTGACCTGTTCAATATTCCCCTTATAAACCTGCACGATGTCCCGGGATACTGGATAGGTTCAGCTGAGGAGTGGAAGGGTATTCTACGCCACGGTGCCAAGATGCTTTACTCTTACATAGATGCCACAGTGCCAAAGATTACTGTAGTGGTGCGCAAATCCTTTGCTGGAGCCTATACGGGGATGTGCTGCAAGGATACCGGTGCCGACTTTATGTTTGCCTGGCCTAAGGCCAGAATTTGCATCGTAGGTGCAGAGACCGCTGCCAGCATAATATTCGCCCGGGAAATAAAGGGTGCGGATGACCCCAAGGCGATGAAAGCCCAGAGGATAGCTGAGTTTCGTGAACTGTTCGAGAACCCCTATTGCGCAGCGGAACGGGGTTATGTCGATGATGTAATAATACCCAGTGAGACCAGAAAACATATAAACAGGGCACTGGACATCCTGGAAAATAAAACCGTTGTCAGGCCGTTGAGGAAATACTCGAATATCAATTTATAAGGGGTAGAAATATGGCTGCTATAATATCATCAATGCCGGGAAGAGTAATTGATATCAAGGTAAAGATAGGGGATGAGGTAACAAAGGGCCAGGAGCTCTGCGTAATTGAGGCTATGAAGATGCAGATGCCGGTCAACTCCACACAAAACGGTAAGGTCATCGATATCAGGATGGAGATAGGGCAGGGTATTAAAAAAGGTGATGTCTTAATGGAACTTGAATAGCATGGTATTGCATTAGTAGAGGATATTGTAGATGAACTTTAAATTTACTGAAGAGCAGGAGAAGCTTAGACAGGAGGTCCGCCAGTTCCTTGAGGGGGAGCTTAAGAAGGGTACCTTCGAGGTGCGCTGCGATGCATGGATGGGTGGATATTCCCCTGAATTCTCCCATAAGATAGGGGAGAGGGGTTGGATTGGGCTATGCTGGCCTAAAGAATGCTACGGCAAGGGAAAGAGTTATATCGACCGTATGGTGCTCACCGAGGAGATCGTTCGCTACGGAGCACCGGCGGCTGCCCACTGGTTTGCCGATCGCCAGATGGGACCCTCAATAATACGCCACGGCAGTGATGAACAGAAGCAGTACTTCTTGCCACGCATCGCAAGGGGTGAGCTTGTCTTTGGTATTGGTATGAGCGAACCGGAGGCTGGTTGCGATCTTGCGTCACTACGCACCAAAGCCACGGAAGATGGCGATTCATACATAATTAACGGACAGAAGGTATGGACCAGCGGGGCCCATCATATCGACTATCTTTACCTGGTGGCCCGTACTGACCCCGATGTGCCCAAGCATAAGGGAATTAGCGAGTTTATCGTAGACATGCACCTGCCGGGAATCGAGGTGCGCCCCTTAATCGATATGACCGGTGGACACCACTATAACGAGGTCTTTATCGATAATGTGCGGGTACCCAAGTCAAGTCTGGTGGGAGAAATTAACCGTGGCTGGTATCAGATCGCACAGCAGCTTGATTATGAACGAAGCGGCGTAGAGCGATTGATGACAAATTTCCCACTATACCAGGATCTTATCGAATACGCCAAACATACGGGGCATGGAAGCAAACCGGTTGCCAAGCAACCAATAGTGCGCAGTAAGCTGGCAGACCTCACTGTAAAGTACGAGGTGGGACGCTTGCTGACCTATAGGGTAGCCTGGGTGCTTGACCAGGGACG
>JAIWEW010000136.1:0-3658 GCA_048632005.1 bacterium | reverse complement strand
AGTCAGAGTCACCGCTTACCAGTATTGCAATGTCATAGAGATTAATCCAGGCGAAATGCAGCAGGTCTGTGGCCAGCATAACATCGATGCCCTTTTCTACACGGACACCCTGCGATAGCTTGGTGCCCCCCAGTCGAACCTCTAAATAAGGTGTTTCACGAAGGGCATTAAGGAACTCTTGCTGTTCACGCTGACCTTCAGCTCGCTGGGCAGGTGATTGCAGCACATTGTAATAGTATGTTCGGAACAGGCGTCTCGGTCCACAGAGCTTAACGGCAAAGTCCGCGAAATTGAGGTCATATCGCCCCAGGTTAGAGCGCAGCGCGTGATAAAGGTTGCTTCCATCGATGAAGATTGCTACCCTTTCTTCCATAATTCCCCCTTGATAAATGCTACGTTTTTACAATTAAACCGCAAATTGCCACATACGTAATCTCGCTCTCGTACAACGCCATCTTAACATAAGCGTTGATGTTAGTCGAGGAAATAGTGAACAGGCAATAGAGAACTCGCCTATCAGATAAGGCTGAAAAATTACTCCTTTATAAATAGCATAAGCCCTAATATAGCTGCCCCGGCCATCGCTGCCCCGAAGAAGAAAGTCGCCGCCGGGTCTATAGTCTCCCACATGATCCCTGCTGTCACGCTTGCAACCAGCAGGCTGAGACCGATAGCCCCATGATAGAGGCCATAGGCAGTACCCCGCTTCTCCCTGGGCACTGTATCGGCAATAAAGGCCCTGGTCACTCCCTCGGCTGCCCCATAGTAAACCCCGTAGAGGCTGAAGAGCAGAACAATATAAATCACATGCCACGTCGGCGATGCAAGGGCGAAGCCGAGATAGGTAAGGACGTATATCCCCCAGCCAGCGATGATAACTCGTTTTCTGCCTATCCGGTCCGATAATTTGCCAAATGGGTAAGAGGTTGCGGCATATACCAGGGTGAGTGGGATGAGCATAAGAAGGATATGCAGCGGGGATAGGCCGATGTCGCTGGCCCTCAGCACCAGGAATATATCAGCGGAGTTACCAAGCGTAAAAATGACCATTATAGCCAGAAATATCTTGAACCGTCTGTTGAGGCCCCCTGCAACGGCGACGCCCTTACCACCCTCCTTCGGGTGGGGTGCCCTCGCCTCATGAACGAAGAAGATAATGACGAAAATAGAGAGCACCGCGGGGATTATGCCGATTATGACCAGCCAATGAAAGGTGGGGAGGGAAAGCGTCAGCTCCCACCCCTGCATGAAATAAACGATGGCAGCGGCGATGGCGATCCCACCAACGGCGCCAGCGGTATCCATGGCGCGGTGAAATCCGAAGCCACGCCCCATCGCCTCCTGGGTAGTCGAGTCGGCAATCAGGGCATCGCGGGGCGAAGTGCGAATTCCCTTACCAGCGCGCTCGAATAAGCGAATGACCAGTGCTGCAGCCCCGCTGGTGGCTAGCAAGAGAAAGGGCTTGGCTGCGGTGGACAGGATATAGCCAAAGGTGGTCAACCCTTTTCGTTGGCCCAGCTTATCACTGGCCCAACCGCTTGACACCTTGAGAATGGTGGCCACGCTATCGCCAAGCCCTTCGATAAGGCCAATGGAAAATGCCCCCATCCCCAGTACATGTGATAGGAAGAGGGGGAACACGTTGAAGATCATCTCGCTGGAGATGTCGGTGAGGAAGCTCACCCATCCCAGGAAGAATACGTTGTGGCTTACACCCCAAAACCTTTTCGGTTCGCTGCTAGCTTTTTTCATGCCTTATTTATCCAGGAGTACCTCGTTTACCAGTTCAGCAATTTTCTGTCTTGCTTCATTAAGGGCTATCAGGCCCCGCTCTGTTATGGTGTAGTATTTTCGAACCTTCCCGCCGACCACCTTTGATCTGCTCTCCAGATAGCCATCCTTCTCCAGGCGATGCAGCGTGGGGTATAAGGTCCCCGGGCTTAACCGGTATCCATGCCGTTCCAGTTCCTCCAGGATCTCGACTCCGTAGATTGGATCCCGTGAAGCGTGGTATAGGATGTGAATCTTAATGAAACCTAAAAAGAAATCCTTTAGCACGTGTTCCTCCCTTCTAATATCGGTAGGAGATATCGGCTCATGATATCATGGCTGAAACATATCTGTCAAGCACAGCTTGGGTGAGCCATTCCCTTGATGAGCTGGGGAGCAGGATGTATACTTACCAGGCTATGTACAATGACACGATCGTAGCCCTTTCCACTCCCCTGGGCGAGGGCGGAATAGGGATAGTACGCCTCAGCGGACCCGATGCCTTAGCAATAGCGGAGAAGGTGTTCCCTCGCTCCTTAAAAGACCACCGCCTCGTCTTTGGGTATATCATCGACCCGGCAACTGATGAGATTGTCGATGAGGTGCTGGTCTCCTATATGGCTGCGCCTCATACCTATACCAGAGAGGATATAGTGGAGATCAACTGCCATGGCGGCCCCTCACCCCTGCAGCGAGTCCTGGATTTAGTGCTAAGGCACGGAGCCAGGATGGCGAACCCGGGTGAGTTCACCCTGAGGGCTTTCCTTAATGGAAGGATAGACCTGGCTCAGGCGGAATCCGTTCTAGACGTGGTGCGCGCAAAGACGGAGGCGAGCTTGAGGGTTGCCGTACAGGGTCTAAGAGGAAGCTTATCACACTCCCTGCAGGTTGTTCGCGCTGAGCTGATGGAGGTTCTTGCCTATCTTACCGCCAGGATCGATTTCCCTGAGGATGAGGTGGTGGAGCAGGAGATAATCCCTCCACTGGAAAGGGCACGTAGTATGCTGGGAGAACTCATCTCAAGCGCCAATCAGGGGATCGTCTATCGCCATGGGGTCAGGACTGCTATTGTGGGACGCCGCAATGTGGGTAAATCAAGCCTGTTAAATCGCCTGCTCAGACAGAGTCGTGCTATTGTCAGCCCGGTACCGGGAACTACGAGGGATACACTGGAGGAAGTGGTGAACCTGAAGGGGGTGCCATTCGTCCTTGTCGATACCGCAGGTATTGTGAAGCGCAAGGGTTTGGTCGAGTCTATGGGAGTAGAACGCAGCCACAAAGCCATCGAGCAGGCTGATTTCGTCCTTTTGGTGCTCGATGCCAGCGCCCCACTAAGAAGCTCCGATCGAGATATCATTGCCCTTCTATCAGGGAAGGAGGTATTGGTAGCCGCCAACAAGTGCGACCGGCCACGGCGGGCTTCTCTGGCTCATCTCTCCTGGACAATGGTCCCCATGTCAGCCCTGACAGGAGAAGGTCTGGATAAGTTAGAGGCGCAGATGGTGAATTGTGTACTCGGTGGGAAAGTATCCACATCGGATACCCTGCTAGTTTCCAACCCCCGTCACAAGGCTTGTCTGGAGCGGGCGGATGGTCACCTTGAGCAGGCTTTATCGGGTATCCGGTCCCAAATGCCCGACGATTTCATCACCATAGACCTCACCGCTGCCCTCAATACCATCGGTGAGATCACCGGAGAGACAGTGAGCGAGGAGCTTCTGGAGACTATCTTCAGCAATTTCTGCATCGGGAAATAGCATTCCGAAAAGGGTGGCTTCCACGGTGAAGGTGAATATCTGATCTCGTTCAGATAGATGGGTGACAGCCCATCATCATTAAGAGATTGCTGAAAAAGAGATGCAGGATACTTCATGCCGGGGGTCTGGGG
>JAIWEW010000135.1:0-3726 GCA_048632005.1 bacterium | reverse complement strand
CAAGAGTGCTCCCAGTATCATATCTCCGCTGAGTCCGGAGTAACAGTCGAGATAGCCGACTTTCAAAACACTCTCCTTCTTTGCCCTTTTCGGGATGGGTCTTTACTTTTGATCGTGTGTCTCATAAGGTCAGAGAGGCACTATCCAGATGTGAGCCCTTTTTGCCCCCGGGGCGATAGCCGGCGAGGTCCAGGGTGACATATGTATAACCCAGGTCATAAAGCTCTGCTATTGCCCGAAGCCTTGTTTTTTCATCGGCAAAGAGCGCCATGTCATTGGGGCTTGCCTCTATGCGGGCTATAGGGCCGTGGTGGCGCACACGGAATTGCGTGAGCCCCAGTTTATGCAGGGACTGCTCAGCCTTATCGATGAGGGTAAGCAGATCGAGGGTAATCGGGGTGCCGTGGGGGAGGCGGGTGGCGAGGCAGGGCGAGGACGGTTTCTCCCAGTTGGGGAGGCCCATGCTTCGAGATAGGGCGCGAATCTCTTCCTTGGTGAGGCCAACCTCAAGCAAGGGGCTCCGGACACCCAATTCCACAGCAGCCTTTCTCCCGGGGCGAAAATCGTCCTGGTCATCGTAGTTAGTGCCGTCAAGAACGAAAGCTAACCCCTCTTCATTAGCGATTTTTTTTAATCGTTGGCAAAGCGCCCGCTTGCAGTAGTAGCAGCGCTGGGGATCGTTGGCTACAAAGGACGGATCTTCAAGCTGATTGGTATCAATAATGACATGGCGGAGGCCAAGACGCTGCGCCAGAGATTGCGCCTGGCTTATCTCTACGGGCGTGAAAATAGGCGAACGAGCGGTGACTGCCAGTGACCGCTCGCCGAGAATCTCATGTGACAGGGAAGCCAGGAGCGTGCTATCGACACCACCGGAGTAGGCGACGAGCACTGATCCAAGATCATTAAGCAGTGATTTAAGTTGTGCTAGCTTTGTTTCCACTTTCTCGATCTTCGTTACCTTTGGTGCGAGCCTGAATACCTACAGTTCAGTGGGAGACTGCCTGGCTTGAGCGGGGATCATTTTCAATGCCTCCCTCACCGATGCCACGGTGACGAGCTCCATTCCCTGGGTAGCGCCGGGTTTCGTTGTAGTGGGGAGGAGACAGCGCTTGAATCCCAGCTTCGCTGCCTCGTTAAGCCTCCTCTCCAGGTGGGGCACTGCCCGTAGCTCGCCGGAGAGTCCCAGCTCACCGATTGCTACCAGATTTGGGTCGATGGCGGTGCCACGGAGGCTGGAGGCGATAGCGAGGGCGATGCCCAGATCGGCGGCGGGTTCACTCACTTTGAGCCCACCGGCAACATTGACCATGATGTCCTGACTCCCCAGGGCGAGCCCCGCCCGCTTGGTGAGAACTGCAGTAATTAAGAGAAGGCGATTGAAGTCGACGCCATTGGCGGTGCGTCGGGGTAAGCCAAAGCTGGTGGTGCTGGTGAGCGCCTGAATCTCCACGAGGAGCGGCCTTGTTCCTTCCAGGGTGGGCACCACAGCGGAGCCCACGGCCTCTTTTGCCCGCTGCGACAGGAAGGCCTCGGAAGGGTTATCCACCTCGACCAGACCCTGACTCCTCATCTCAAAAATGCCCACCTCATTGGTGGAGCCGAAGCGATTCTTCACACCTCTGAGCAGCCGGTAAGCGCTGAATGGTTCGCCCTCAAGATATAGCACCACATCAACTATATGCTCCAGCGCCCGGGGGCCTGCAATGGCACCATCCTTGGTAACATGCCCGCTGATTAATATGGGAACATTGGCGATCTTTGACCATTGCATCAACCTCATAGTGCACTCGCGGATTTGCCCCACGCTCCCTGGCGCCGAATCCAGCCCATCGAGATGTACCGTTTGAATAGAATCGATTATCGCCAGATCAGGGGATGCCTCTGCCAGGTGTTCCAGGATGGACTCTAAGTCTGTTTCAGGCAGGATGAAAAGCTGTTCACCCCCCAGTCCCAGGCGTTTTGATCTCAGCTTTACCTGGCCGAGTGATTCCTCGCCGGTGATATAAAGCACCCTTCCACCGTCCTGAGCTACCGCAGCGGAGACCTGCAATAGCAGGGTCGATTTGCCGATCCCCGGGTCGCCTCCGATGAGGACCAGCGAACCGGGTACGACTCCCCCTCCCAGGACTCTATTGAACTCAGCCAGGGATATAGCGAGCCGGGGGGTCTCCTCATCAGATACTAGCGAAAGCTCCTGAGGGGCACTTGAGGAGAGACGGGAGGGACCGGAGTGGCTTGTTGAAGCACGCATCGTTTCCACAAATGTATTCCACCCCTCGCAATCGGGGCAGTGACCGAGCCACTTTATGCTTTCCCTGCCGCATTGCTGGCATACGAATTTTCGCTCTTTTCGACCTTTTCGTCCCTGATTCAAGATGGCTCCTCTGACCCTGTTACATTAGCCATACAGACCAATATCGCTCACGAAAGAGGAATTCGCTCATTATACACATTTGCCTCTTTTCAAGTATTATACATGAGCCAATAGGGTGTCACAATGAAGCGTGCTCGTCCAGGTGATCAGGAGAGCAAACCTATAGAGGTGCCCTGATATAATCGGGGCTATAAAAGAAAGAGGAAAAAGAAGGCTAAGAAAGTGGAGAGCAATGTAAAAAGTTAAGCAAAAGAGAAAACTAGCTGGAGCGGGTGATGGGATTCGAACCCACGACCCCTTGCTTGGGAAGCAAGTACTCTACCACTGAGTTACACCCGCTGATTTTATAGCTATTGTCAGCTGCGCTTCTATCTTCTTCACACCTGTTTAGGTGCCCCCAGGGATGTGCCACAGCTCTCGCAGAATTTGGCGCCGCTTTTATTCTTCTTACCACACTTTGTGCAGCGAGAAGATACTGTAGCAGTTTGTGGAGGGTGAAGAGTCTCACCGCACGAAGTGCAAAAGCTGGCATTGGCCGAGTTTGAGGTTTTACATTTAGGACATGGCATCGTTTTCGAACTTTTATTACCAATGCCCAGTACAGCCAGGAGTACCCCGAAGGTAATAACAACAAAGTATGCAAGAAGTATCCCAAAACTAACGTATATTATTATGTCTATCCAGTCATAGCCTCCGCTCCCCTCAATTAATAGCAACTGACTGACCAATTGGAGAACGATTACCCATGTGATAGCTATGGCCACTATATTTGCCAACCCCCTGGACAAATTATTTATGTTTGCCCCCATCTTAGCGCTTTCAGCATGCTCATCAACGTTGTAGCCACTGTGCATGTAATAGCGTAATACCGTATCCAGATAATTCCTTAGCGGTATAACCAGTATCAGCATTATCGCAAGGGTACTGGCTTTGATGAGATTGCCAATAAAAAAGCTGCCAATGACATGTTCCGTTGCGTTTGGAAACCTGAAGGCCAGGCCGTTTATTATAGCAAGTGCAACCAGTACAACAACTATTACTACAAGCCTGTTACGTGTAGAAGTCAATTCATCATCGATATAAGCTCTTTGCATCTTAACCTCCTTTAACTAGTGTGATTGGACAACCGATATCCAAACGGGTAATCGTCAGACAGTATTCACTCCCAGGTTGAACACGGCTAATAAAAGGCTCAAACTTATCACTATGTCCTACTATCAGAGGAACACCGCCTATAGGCTATTACTATACCATAGATTGGTGTGTCAGTACATTGGTGAAGTGTCATCTATAAATTCGCATGGAACCCTAACAGCCGATTGCGAGCGTCTTTAGTTGATACGTGAATT
>JAIWEW010000134.1:0-3753 GCA_048632005.1 bacterium | reverse complement strand
TGGGGGGCACCCCAGACCCCCGGCAGGAAGTGTTCTGCACATCTTTTTCAGCGGTCTAAAATTGACACGAAGGGTCAAAGCTAGCTATAATCCTCCATGACAGCATTACGGAAAGGACAGGTGGCATGAGCAAAGTTGATATAAAGATACTGGGTTTATCGGCAACACCGGTAAAGGACGGCAATTGCGACACATTTGTTCAAGAAAGTCTCAAAGGGGCAAAGGAACTGGAGAGTGAGATCGGTAAAGTGCAGATCGAGTTCGTTACTCTGGCCAATAAAGAAATCGCTATGTGCCAGAACTGTCAGTGGTGCATAGAAAACAAGGCACCATGTAAGATAAAGGACGATGCCCAGGCGATATTCGATAAAATTGTCGAAGCCGATGGAATTATCTTCGGCGCACCGACATGGGGACTTACCGTATCGCCCCCGCTCACCATCCTGTGGTCCAGGGTTAGATACTATGCCATCTTCACCCAGCTTATGAAAAATAAGGTCACCGGCTACCTGACCGTCGGCTTCTTCGGACTGGGCTTCGATGCATGCCTGGACCAGATGGAGAACCTGGTCAAAAGAATGATGATACCCGTAGCCCGGGGCTGGGGTGTTACCAGCACGGTCTTCTCCGGGGACAGGCCGCGATACCTCAAGAATGGGGTTCTCGATGATAAACGGGGAATGCTCATGGCGAGGCAGGTGGGCATACGGGTGGTGGAGGTGACCAGGATGATCAAATACGCCACCGAGCAGGGCATAATACTGCCCGATGAATATAAGACCACTGTCTTCGGCGGGCACTGGGAGCGAGGTAAGGATAAGGTTTATTCCGACGGTGTGTGGAGGGACAAGGAAAGTGGGGGGTAAACCTCACCGCACGGTAAGCGCCGCAGAAGCCATCGCAGCGATCAGGCCGGGCGATATGGTGTTTATCGAGGGGACATGCGGTGAGCCGCGTACTCTGGTCGATGCCCTGGTCGAAGATAAAGATAGGCTAAAAGGCACTCACCTGCTGGACAGCAGGGTTATCGCCGGCTCCCCCTACGCCAGCCTCACCGATTTCTTCCACATCATCACAATGCATGTGAGCCCCGACCTGAGAAAAGGGGTCGTAGAAGGCACAATCGATTTCCTGCCGGTAAGCCTGACGCAGACGCCGTCCCTGTTTACCACGACCGTGCCCCTCGACGTAGCCCTGGTGCATGTTTCGCCGCCCGACGAACAGGGATACTGCAGCTTTGGGGCTGTTCCCGGATTCAACCGCGATGCGGCCTTAGCTGCCCGCACCACGATCGCCCAGGTGAACGACCAGATGCCGTATACCTATGGCGACAGCCTCATACATGTGAACGATCTCGACTACCTGGTAGAGGTATCCCGCCCCGTCCAGCCCTGGCCCGAACCCACGATAGGTACGGACGAAGAGGCGGTGGCGCGGGTGGTGAGCGAGCGTATCGCTGATGGTGACACGCTGTGCATCGGCGTTGGTGCCATCCCGGAAGCCCTGTTAAGAATGTTGACCGACCGGCGACATCTCGGCATACACACCGGCATGATAAGCGATAGCACCGTGGACCTCATGGAGAGCGGCGTGGTCACCAACGAGCGCAAGGCCGTCGACATGGGCAAAACGGTGAGCGGAGCGGCGGCCGGCACTGAAAAGTTATTCCGTTTTATCCATAAAAACCCGCAGGTAGAGATGTACCCCTATACCTATACCCACGATGCCAATATCATTCGCCAGTTCGATAATTTCATCACCATCGTATCCGCAATCGAGATTGACCTCAGCGGACAGGTGAATGCGGAAACCATAAGGGGCATGCAGATTAGCGCCGTTGGCGGACAGGCCGAGTGGCTGCGGGGAGCGGCTGCAGCTCCCGGCGGGAGGTCGATCATTGCCTTTACATCGGCGATACAGGGGAAGTCATCCCGCCATTCCCGCATCATCCCCCGGCTTCAGGAGGGCACGATTACCAGCGTTCCCCGTTACGATGTTGACTCTATCGCTACCGAGTACGGCATCGCCGAGTTAAAGGGTAAGACCCTCGCCCAGCGTGCCGATGCTCTTATCGCTATAGCTCACCCGGATTTTCGGGACGAACTGGAAAAGGCAAGACGAAAGATAGACTAAGTCTCTCCAGAGCGTTCTACCGCCGCCAGCGAGGTCACGGCTGCGATACACGCCACTACCCCTCCGGCTATATAAGCCCAGTGCAGGCCATTGAGAAACTCCTCTAGCTCCTCTCCTGTGAGTGGACCTGTCCAACCCGAGGCCGCCACCGGAGCCAGATTGTAAAGCACCAAACCGGCAAGAGCCAGCCCCAGAACCATTCCTACATTGCGCATAGCGGCCAGTATTCCCGACGCAATGCCCAGGTGAAAAACCGGCACACTGCCCATGATGGCACTATTATTGGGACTCTGGAACATCCCGGCTCCTATACCACAGATGACTAGCCGCCAGATTACATCTGTGCTGCTGGAGCTATCACTCAGTCCACTCATCAAGAACATCCCTACAGCGCAGATAGCCATGCCGAAAGCGGTTAGCCCCCTGATCCCGATGCGGTCGGACAGCGCGCCGGCCACCGGCGCCACGAACAGCATTGCAACGGGCGATGCGGCCATTACCAGCCCCACTTTTAGGATGTCGTAATGCAACACGAAGGCCAGGTAGAAAGGTGTGAGGAAGATTATCGCGTAGATCGCCACGAAGTTAAGAAGGGCGCTCAGGCTGGCGAAACGGAACACACGGCTTTTAAACAGCGCCAGGTTTAGCATCGGCTGCTCTATCCTGCGTTCCAACCAGATAAAGGCCGCACCGGAGATGAGCGTAACTATTATCAGGCTAATAGAGGCAGGGGACAGCCATCCCCATGCCTGACCTCTATTGGCATACAGAAGCAGGCTGAGCAGAAAGACGAACGCGGTCAGGACCCCGTACCAGTCGAGACGTTGCCCGGGCTTGGTGACCCCCTGAGGTATGACCCGGTAGCACCACAACAGGGCGGCTATACCGATGGGGACATTGATGATGAAAACGTAGTGCCAGCTGAGATACTCGGCGACAGCGCCGCCAATGGTCGGCCCCAGTCCCAGGGCGGCGGCAATACTAACAGCGTAGATGCCCATGGCCTTTCCCCGCTCGGTTGGCGGGAAGGCGGAGGTAATAATAGCAAAGCCCACAGCCATAATCATGCCCGCTGAAAGTCCCTGCAGCGCCCTGAATGCTATTAGCATCCAGATGCTCTGCGATAGACCGCACAGCAGAGAGGTGACGGTGAATCCAGCCAGGCCGTAGAGGAAAATCTTCCTGTAGCCGAATATGTCCCCCAGCCGGCCATAGAACAGGATGAAGCAGCTAATAGTCAGCAGGTAAACCGTCGGCACCCACTGGGCTATCGAGATATCGGTATGGAAGTACTGGGTAATGGCGGGGAGAACGGTATTGACTATGCTGCCATCCAGGGGCGCCATGAAACTGCCCAGCATCACGGCAGCCAGGATCAGCCACTTGGTTTCGAGCCCCTTTTTTACTCCCGATGCGCCGTTAACAGCCATATGTATCGCTTAGAGACTGCTCAAATAGTCTCTATCAACCCCCTAATCCCCCAATCTTGGGGGATATATTATAGCTGGGGGACACCCCCAGACCCCTGGCAGGAAGTATCCTGCATCTCTTTTTCAGCGGTCTCGCTTACTACCCCTGCTCCTTGAAAGAATGAGCAGGGGTGCTGCACGCCTCCCTGCT
>JAIWEW010000133.1:0-3765 GCA_048632005.1 bacterium | reverse complement strand
TGCCGCGCTACGCTCGCAATGACAATATGGGTTGGCCGAGCTGTTGGTATCGGGGTACTCCCCTTTATCAGTGCCGCCTGGTTAAAACCATGGTTAGCCTAGAGCATCGCTCTAGGCGTCGTTGAAACAGATGCTCCAACCTACCCACAATTCTATGCCCCGTCCCCGACTATATGGGGGTAGTCCCTCTTGGTAATCTGGTTGACATACACCAGTATGAAATTG
Organism: bacterium; assembly: GCA_048632005.1. Lineage (GTDB taxonomy): Bacteria > Chloroflexota > Dehalococcoidia > E44-bin15 > E44-bin15 > JAAXQM01. The sequence goes on along the minus strand of JAIWEW010000133.1, from coordinate 3,540 downwards.
TAAAATTACTATCTAGTGACCACAACGTACCATACTTCAACAGGTACGTCCAAGCGATATGAAAAAGGAAACACAAGGCAAACCCCCACAACCGCAAGAAGAGTCCAAATATACAAGTGGTGGCATCCCCATAAAAGGCGTCTACACGCCGCAAGACATCAAGGACCTGGAGTACGATAAGGACATAGGAAATCCCGGGGAGTACCCCTTTACCAGAGGTATATATAGCGGCTCGCGGGGCATTATCTTCGGCCAGCGTCCGGTATTGGGATACGGCCTGCCCGAGGAAACCAACAAGCGAATCAAGTATCTACTAAAGTTTGGCATGGCGTCTCCCAGCGGTATGCCCAGCTATAATCTCACCATGGATATGACCAGTGCCTTCGGCTTCGATTCCGACGACCCGCGCATGGCTCAATGGGTCGGTGTATCGGGCCCGCCGTGCAACTCGATACAGGACAGCGAAGCCATACTGGAGGGGATCCCCCTGGAGGGGGTGTACCACGGGGCGCTGTCCTACGCCCCCAACTGGCGGGTGGCCCATTATATCGGCATTGCCGACAATCGTAGTATACCTCGAAGTAACCTGATAGGCGCTACCTTGAACGATTCATTGCACGGACCCATCGGCGAGGGAGTACACCTTTTTCCGCCGTCCGGCTGCCTCAGGCTTATCGTAGATACGCTGAAATTCGTCACCGAGGAGATGCCCCGCTTCAGGGCCTGCGACGTGCAGGCATACTCCAGCCGTGAGGCCGGGTGTACCGCACCTCAAGAGGCCGCCTTTGCCATCGCCGATATGATAGAGGTGGTACAGGGCTGTCTGAAAAAAGGCCTGGATATCGATGAGCTGTCCCCCCACCTTACCTTCTTCTTTGCCTGCTCCAGCGACTTTTTCGAGGAGGTGGCAAAGTTCCGCGCGGCGCGCAAGGTGTGGGCCCAGATTATGAGAGAACGGTTTAAAGCTAAGAATGATAAAAGCCTGCGTATGCGAATCCAGGTAAAGACATCGGCCTCCACACTACCGGCACAGCACCCGCTGCTCAATATTTATCGATCGGGGGTGCAGGCACTTTCAGCCATATTCGGCGGAGCCGGCGGGCTCAATATCACCTGCCACGATGAGGCCTTCAGTGCGCCTACCGAAGAAGCGGCGCGCATCGCGCTGCTCACCGGCAAGGTTATCGAGCACGAGACCGGGATCGGGAACGTGGCAGATCCGCTGGCAGGCTCCTACTATGTAGAGTACCTCACCCATGAAATGGAAAAAGCTATCTGGGAATACCTTGAAAAGATCGACGCCATGGGGGGATATATTGCCGCGCTGGAGAGGGGCTATCTGCAGCGGGAGATCGCCGCAGCCAATGTGAAACAGTCCTACGATCTTGACAGCGGCAAGCAGGTCATCGTCGGCCTCAACCGGTTTCAGCCCGAGGAAGAAGAGGATGAGGACATCGAGATCTTTGAGCAGGACCCGATGATAACATATAAGATAATGAGTGAGCGGCTAAACAAGCTGCGGGCTGAGCGGGACAATGGACGGGTCAACGAGTTACTCGCGGAGTTCAGGGAGGCCGCACGCGCTGATGGCTATTTGATGCCTATAATGGTCGAGGCGGCAAAGGCTCACTGTACCACCGCCGAGATCTATGGCATACTCAAGGAAGAGCTGGGCGAGGACAAGAGCTGTTTAATCCCACCAGATTGGTTTTCCACTGCTTAGGAACAGACAGGTGACATCAAAACGAAAAGTACGAATTTTACTAGCAAAGGCAGGGCCGGATACCCATGTCAGGGGGCTTTCCATCCTCATGGTAAGACTGCGGGATGCCGGCATGGAGACGATATACACCGGACTGTACCAGACGCCGGAGACCGTTGTTGCCGCCGCAATACAGGAGGATGTGGACTTTATATTCCTCAGCAGTCACCTTGGCCGACACATGGCACTGGCGGAACAGATAATGGCGCTGCTGAAAGAGAAAGGTGTGAAACACATCGCCCTGGCGGTGGGAGGGTTGATCCCGCGCCGGGATTTCGCCAGGTTAAAGGAGATGGGGGTCACGGGTGCCTTCCAGCCTCATACGCTGACCAGTACGGTGATCGACTTCGTCAGGTCCCAGACCGCAGAAGTCACGGAAAAATGAGCCATTAATTAACCTCGAGTTTTATCGTCCTCGTACAATCGTGAAAGGAGAGCATAATGTCATTCGTTTTTAGCGATGAAGAGGAACTGTTCCGGCGACAGATTCAGGAGTTTGCCCAGAAGGAGCTGGCACCCGGGGCCAGGGAACGCGCCAAGAAGACCGAAGTGGACATGACCATGGTGAAGAAGCTGGCCGATTTGGGGCTCCTGGCTATGAATGTCCCCGAGAAGTACGGCGGCCAGACGGTCAGCTGGGTCATGGTAGGCATTGCTATAGAAGAGATGGCGAAGGTAGATTTCACTCTCAGCGTGCTGCCGATAGGTACCTGCGGTTTTCTTGGACAGGCTCTCTCGTATGCACCAGATTACCTGCAGGATAAGTGGTTCAAGTCTCTTATCCAGGGCGATCTACTGGCATGCCTGTGTCTGACCGAACCCGACTGCGGCTCAGATGCCGTAGCTATGAAGACCAGGGCGGTGAAGGATGGGGACTCTTATATTGTAAACGGAGAAAAGACCTCGGTTAGCTGGGGTATGCAGGCCAAAATTGGTGTTATGTTCGCCAAGACGGACCCGGCAGCCGGAGCCAGGGGCGTTAGTGCCTTCCTCCTACCCACGGATACGCCCGGGCTTACCAAGTCCGCCATCCCCGATATGGGCTGGCCTTCAGCGCGGCGCGCCTCGTTCTTCTTCGACGATGTGCGCCTCCCCGCCGACCATCGGTTGGGAGAAGAGGGTCAGGGCTTTTACCTGGCGATGAATGTAATCGGTGTGGTGCGTGTGGCATTAACGCTTCAGGCTATCGGCCACGCCGAGGGTGCGCTGGCGGAAGCCATCGAGTATGCCAAGCAGCGCACTGCCTTCGGTCGACCCCTGGCTAACTTTCAGGCGATATCCTTCAATATCGCCGAGCAGGCCACCAAGCTCGAAGCCGCCCGCCTGCTCTGCTACCGGGCTATGGGACTGAGGGACAAGGGTGAGCGCAACCTAAAGGAAGCTTCAATGGCCAAGTGGTACGGTGCTCGCTCCGCGATGGAAGCGTGCCATGAGGCTCTGCTCATCTATGGGCAGATTGGATTCAGTGAGGAGTGCCCTGCAGAGCAACGGCTGAGGAACGTGATCGGCAGCGAGATCGGTGACGGCACAGCCGAGATTATGAAGCTGAACATCGCACGGGAAATAATCGGGAAAGAATTCCAACCTATGTAAATCCGGTAAGAATTAAAAAGGCCAGCGCCTCGTTTCATCGGGACGCTGGCCTTTTCGATTTTATACGACTGCTGAAATGATCTCAATCAACCCCCTACTACCCAAATCTTGGGGGGCTTTTTAAAGCTAGCGGACACCCCCCAGACCACCGGCAGGACTTATCCTGCACCTCTTTTTCAACAGTT
>JAIWEW010000132.1:0-3817 GCA_048632005.1 bacterium | reverse complement strand
GGGCTATCAGCATGGTATAACCGCGATACACTTAATCGCGTTGATATGATCCAGTCACCACAGGACTATGCCCGCATATGGATGGAGACGCTTGATCTGCTAAGCGAAGCGGGACTGCATGACCGCATCGTATGGGTTGATATATGCAATGAGTTTCCCATCAGCAGGTGGGCGCCGGGTCCCTATGCCGATATATTCCGGTCAAAACGACTCGGAGACCTGTGGATGATGCGCAATTTAACAAGAAGGTGGGATGAGGGAGTGAAGCAGCGTATAAAAAGCTACTTCGATGGCGCGATCGCACCATTGCGTGAGAAATATCCCGATTTGAAATATACCTTTTCGTTCCAGGCGATAGGTTCTCGTCAAATGCAACAGATCGATGTAAGCTCATTTGATGTCGCTGAGGTGCACATATGGGTATCCGATTATATGAAATGGATGATTGCAACAGGGCAGTTACTGATGCACATCGGGTTTCCCGGGTATCCAAGAAACGTAAAGATTCATGCCAGGCGCATGGCCAGTCTATATCCGAAACACCGCGAGGAATACATAAGGATGCTTGAAGCCCGCATTGAATTCTGGGCGGAATGGGGCAAGAAGAATAGTGTCCCACTCTTCACTACTGAAGCCTGGGGGCCGATTAACTACGATGACATAACCCCGGGCGGCACCGGTGGGGAGTGGGATTGGGTAAAAGATATCGCTGAGCAGGGAGTTCGAATGGCATCTGAGAGGGGATGGAAAGGGATCTGCACCAGCAACTTCTGCCAGCCCCACTTCCAGGGGATGTGGTCTGACATCGGATGGCACAAGCGGATGACTGACATTATCCTGCGCGGATGACTGCGCATGGAAAGCTCTACACTGGGTAATACAGGGAAGCTGGAGAATGAATTCACGAGAGCGCGTACTATCAGCTTTGAATCATAGAGAGCCAGACCGGGTTCCGTTTGATATGGGAGGTACGGTCGTTACCGGTATCAATGTGAAGGCCTATCAAGCGCTGCGTGATTATTTGGGATTGCCGCGGATTAAGCCCACCGTAGTGGATATAGTGCAACAGCTGGCCCAGGTTGATAACGATGTTATGGATCGCTTAGGAGTGGATGTTAAAAACATCTCGCCGCGCTCGTCCGCCAGTTATCAGATCGAGATAAGGGAGATGGAGGGCGGCAAGCACACCTATTTCTATGACGAATATGGAATCGGGTGGCGCATGCCCAAGATTGGCGGTTTGTATTATGACATGTTTGATCATCCCCTGAGCGGTGACATTGACGAATCGGATGTTGAAAGCTACATATTGCCCGATCCGACTGATCCAGCACGTTTCACGGGTATAAGAGAGGCGGCGGAGAGGGTGATCAAAGAGGAACAGCGGGCCGTGATCGTGGGAAATCTCTCGGCGGGCATTTTTGAGCTGTACTTATGGACGCGCGGTTTCCAACGTGGTTACTCAGATTTAATTGGCAACCCGGCGCTGGTACAAAAAATATTACACCGCTACCTGGATATGCAGTTAGCCTACTGGGGAAAGATGTTCGCTGTTCTGGGCGACATGATCGACGTGGTTCAAATGGCTGATGATTTTGCCGGGCAAAACGACATGCTCATATCGCCGGAACTCTATCGTAAGTATCTCAAACCGCTACACAAGGAGCTGTTTGATTTCGTCCATTCTCGCAGCAGTGCAAAGGTATTCCTGCACTCCTGCGGCTCTATTCGAAAAGTTATCCCCGACCTGATCGAGATCGGACTGGACATCATAAACCCGGTGCAGGTCAGCGCAGCGGGCATGGATTCGGCCGAGCTAAAGCGTGAATATGGCAAGGACCTGACCTTCTGGGGTGGCGCTGTAGACACGCAGCGTACCTTTGATGGGAGTCATACTCCTGAGGAGGTACGAGAGGATGTTAAGCGGCGTGTCAGCGACCTGATGCGCGGTGGTGGATTCGTATTCGCTACAGTTCACAATATCCAGGGCAACGTGCCGCCCGAAAATATCATGGCGATGTGGGAAACGCTTCAGGAGTATGGGGTATACACAAGCTAGCATGGCAGCTTTGATAATTGTCCCGTGACGGAGCTTGGTATGCCTGTGTATATACGGAGGCCGCTGAAATAGTCTCAATCAACCCCCTAATCCCCCAATCTTGGGGGATTTTTTTAGCTGGGGGACATGCCCGGACCCCCGACCCCGATATAAAAGCAGCACCTCTTTTTCAGCGGTCTCATTCCAATAACCGGATGCAAAAATGGTATTAGTTTTCATCTTGCTCGCCTACAGGCGCAGGGTTGGTCAATCCACGGGGATTGGCAGGCTTAGATGTGGAACGATCCCACCGGGACACTGAATCTGGCCCGAAGCTATCGAATTCCTTCTCCTCACCGCAGAATTTGCATATGCCCTTACTGATAGGGCCTTCTGGCGTCTCTATTACCCAGTAATGGCAACACTTGCCTTTGCTTGTTGCTTCGTCTGGTGCAGTCTCACAGTTGTGCACTATCACGCACCCCCTTTTCCACCCAATATAATTCTAAATCAGGGGATAACGCCTGTATGTGACTTTTATCTCAAATAAAGAGGTGATGTGTGGAAGAGCGGAGGTAGTGTTTTCGGTGTGGGGCGAGCGAAAAAGGGCGAACTACTCGATAACTATCTCAAAAGGCCAGCTTAAGGCGGCGTTGGGGCATACGTCTTCACATTTACTACACCATCGTGTGCACGACATACACCCCTGTTTTGGTACTACAGTTATAACGTTATCGACTAATACAAGGATGTTGCATTGACACACGCTAACACATAAACCACACCCATCACATTTCTGTCGGTCGATCACCGGCATTTCAAACACTCTATCGGCCTCCATATATAGTAATCATATCACTAGAGCTTGCAGCTGAATGTGACTTTTATCTCAAGAATATGCTGCCACCATGTCTTTGAGCGCATCCATATCAGCAACTACGATGCGGTGACGCTCTAACCTTATCGCTCCTTCTTCCTCCAGGGCTTTGAGTGACCTGCCGACTACTTCACGGACGGTTCCGGCCATCGCTGCAATCTCCTGCTGGGTAAGGCGTGGCTTTGGACCTGTACCATCTCCCGCGTGCTCTATGAGTATCTTGGCTACCCGTCCTATAACATGCCTGAATGACAGGTCCTCGACCAGTAATCCTAGGTGACGCGCCTGTCCTGCCAGAACCTTAGTGACATTTAGGGCTACCTGGGGGTGATTACGGAGTATAACCTCGAGTTCGCTTCTTCTGATGCTGTAAAGAACAACTGCCCCCATGGCCTCGGCACCTGCGGGGTTGGGGCCGCCATCAAAGATTGGGACATCGTTGAAGGACTCTCCCGGGCGTACGATGTTCAGAATCTGCTCTTTTCCCTCAGCAGAGGTCTTGAACACTTTCACAGCGCCGGAGGCGACGAAATATAAAATATCGGCAGGCTCCCCTTCAACCAGGACCATCTCCCCTCGCTCAGCCTTTTTCTCAAAGATGAATTCGCTGATCGAATCGAGCTCGGTAGCACTCAGCCCGGAGAAATAGGGGATGGATTGCAGGAACTCAACTGGAATAGTCATAATATTTCACAGGGTCGCTGTAGCAGCACCCGGTGAACCATTATACCAGCCATTGGCGGCACAAGCTAGAGGCCATACTGTCCACTGAAATGAAGGGAATTATCAATCAGAGATTGCTGAAATAGTCTTGATCAACCCCCTAATCCCCCAATCTTGGGGGATTCCCAAAGCTGAGGGGACACCCCCAGACCCCCGGCAGGAAGTATCCTGCACCTCTT
>JAIWEW010000131.1:0-3851 GCA_048632005.1 bacterium | reverse complement strand
CTTATGGCAGGGAGCTTTGGATTGGTCAGCCAAGCTACGGACATCGTATTTAGAGTGTATGTAGTCAGCGAAAGTGGGACTAAGTGGGCCTTTGAAGTAACGGACACTTTAGAGGCCACTACCCTGCTCCCTGGCGGTTCTATTATAGTTCTTTCTTTCTGCTAATGTCCTGCTTTTTGCCTCCTTCCTTTTCTGGATTATTTCGAGATGTCTACCGGTGTATACATCATAGGGCGTGACATCACCGAGCCCTTCGTGATAGCGCCGGTAGTTGTAGTAGTCTATAAATGCCCCGATGGCTTTCTCCAGTTCACCGGGCATCTCGTAGGGCATAAGGCTTAACTCTCCTTTGATGGTACGATGATATCTCTCTATCTTGCCGTTAGTCTGGGGATGAAAGGGAGAGGCTAAGATGTGCCTGATTCCCACCAACCTTAAGTAATCTCCGAACTGCCGGGAGATGTACCCCGGTCCATTGTCGGACAGAAGCATTGTCCGGTCTTCCACCGGCACATCGGTCATACCGGTAGCGTCTACCGCCTTCTGTACGACATCAATGAGAGAGTTCGATGCCATATCGCTCTTTAGCTCCCAGGCCAGTATGAAGCGGCTATAGTCGTCCATCACCGTCACCAGGTAATACCAGCCCCAGTCTATAACCTTGATATGAGAACAGTCGGTGGCCCAGAGCTCGTTGGCTCTTTTCGTCTTGCGGTGGTACTCCTTACCTGCCTTGAAACCCACTATCTCCGCCGGCTTGATCAGTCCCTCCCGTTTCAGGGCACGGAAGATGGTGCTCTCGGATACATACCAGCCCTCGGTATCAACAATCTTCAAGGCAAGCTCACGCGAGCTTAACTCAGGAAGTGCCCTGGCCAGGACAAATATCTTCTCCTCTTCCTTGGGCCTGAGCTTGTTCCAGGGGATTGGCGAACCGCCTTTCCTGTCCTGTAGCTTCCCTCCGGTTTGCCGCTTTAGCCAGCGATAATAGGTGCTCTTTGCCAGTCCCAGCTGTGCCAGAGCCCTTCGCCGCGGCAGTCCGGAACCGGCTACCAGGGATAGAATCTCGCTCTTTTCGATAACGCTCACCCGGGCATACCTCCCCTTTATTCCAGACCCGGCGCTGCCGTTTTTTTAAGTACGTGCACCTGGAGAGATAACTCAGCTACCAGCGTTTTAAGCCTGGCGTTTTCACGCTTGATTTCCTGTATTTCAGTCCTGGTAGCATCCCGGGTTATATCCCTGGTGAGCCTTTCTTTGCCAGCCTCCATGAAGTCCTTCAGCCAGGCATAGTAGGTGCTGGGGCGGATACCTTCCCGGCGACAGAGGTCCCTGATGGGCGTGTCGCGGCGGAAGCCCTCGAGAACAATGCGAATCTTCTCCTCGGCGGTGAACTTGCGGCGGGTGATGCGCTTGATGTCCCGGATGAACTGCTTGGTTTCTGCGGTCCTGACCTCTGCCTGCCAGGGTCTATCGGATACTCCTTGTGTCATGATCCTGCTCCTTTCTTAATCGATACTTTACTTCTTCCAGAGAGCAGGAGCAAGCTCCTGAGTGTCCATTAACTTTTGTCCCTATTGTGTCCCATTTACCCTAACGATTTACAAGGGCAAAGGACGAAAAGAAGGTCTTGAATGTATCGCAAGCGGATTGGCACGCTATGAAAGCACTATGACACAAGCCAAAAGGGTGCCATAGCGTATCAACACCTCCGGAATTCTACGAGCTCCTATTGGGTATGTCCTGACCGAAAAAGAGGCCGCGCTGAGTCGATTGAAGAGCCCATTTATCCTTCTTTTACTCTGCTCCGCTAAAATTCATTTAGTGCTGTTAAATATTTCCTTTGTGGCACTTAACTGCAGTTTAGCATGATGAACAAGCATTGTGGGGAAATAACGCAACAATAAACGGTATTTAGGTGTCATTTAGGTTACACTTACAGATACGATTCTTACTTTTAAATTCTTATAAGCAGCTGTGGAGGAAGGGGGAAAATGAGCCGGTAAAGAGGGTGACAATTCTACCCTACGCAAGCGTGATAATGTCACCTAAAGTACAGCCTTAAATCACTAAGAATGCACGTAGAAATCATCATTTAAAGTCATATTATTGTTGGAATTGGCTTAAAATACCGCCCCATTATCATACTTTCTTGAATTCCATAACCTTTCATGGGATATATCATGACCTTGTATCTCAAACAGTGTGTTAAAGTATCCTTCGAGGGATGGGTGTGGCAGGCCGATTGACCTTAGGTCTTACAAGACCGTGGGGCAGCATGGTCGCCACACCCGAATCTTCAGAAGAGCCCGAACAGTTGCCAGGGTTAATCAAGCCCGCATCACGCAAGGACGGGCCAAGAAGGAGGGAAAGTAAATGATAGAGGAAGCAGTCTATGTCGGCGTGGATGTTGCCAAGAGTGCCCTGGACGTGGCAGTCACCGATTCCGGGGAGACACGGCAGTTCGTCAATGACGATGAAGGCATCAGTCAGGCCGTCCACTACATCGCCAGTGTGAAACCGGCTGGGATCATCCTTGAGGCTACTGGTAATCTGGAAATGCCTCTGGCTGCGGCTCTCCAGGCCGGTCGTCTGCCGGTAGCCGTCATCAATCCTCGCCAGGTGCGCGACTTCGCCCGCGCGACCGGTGCTCTGGCCAAGACAGATACCATTGACGCTCGGATACTCGCTCTTTTCGGAGTGAGGATAAAACCGGAGATAAGGCTTCTGCCAAACCAGAAGGCCCGCGAGATGCGCAATCTTCTCACGCGCCGCCGTCAGCTCATTGAAATGCTTACTGCGGAGCACAATCGAGTCTCCCAGGCCGACGATGGTATCCGTTCATGCATTGAGACCCATATCAAATGGTTGGAGACAGCTCTCTCCGATATCAACGATGATTTAGATAATCAAATTCGGAGCAGTCCTTCGTGGTTTGAGAAGGATAACCTTCTCAAGAGTGTGCCCGGTGTCGGGAAGGTGGTATCATCCTCCCTTCTGATTGAGCTGCCTGAGTTGGGGAAGTTGAACCGCCGTAAAATCGCCGCCTTGGTGGGCGTGGCTCCCCTCAACAGGGACAGCGGTACCATGCGCGGGAGACGTACGGTATGGGGCGGGCGAGCCAAGCTGAGAGCTGTCCTGTACATGGCAGCATTGGTAGCGTCGCGGTGTAATCCCATCATCGCTGCTTTCTACCAGCGCCTTTTGAATACTGGCAAGGCTAAGAAAGTGGCCTTGGTGGCCTGCATGCGTAAGCTGCTGACAATCCTCAATGCAATGATGCGTACGATGACCGTTTGGCAACCGGAAATTATCCTTAGACGTGCTTCTGTGGAGGCATTATGAAGACAGTTGCTGCCCCCAGTAGTTGTACCACTTCTTACGTCGTTACCATAGTTAAAATAGTCTCAGGTGCTGGCGGACGATAGTTCTTGGCACTATGCGGACGTACCTGATTATATTCTTTTCTCCACTGCTCAATCAATATCTTGGCTTCTTCAAGTGTCGTAAAGATTTCCCGGTCAAGCAGCTCATCTCTGAGCTTGCCGTTAAAGGATTCAATATAACCGTTCTCCCAGGGGCTGCCCGGTTCAATGTACAGGGTCTTGACTCCTAATCGATTGAGCCAGCTTCTGATAGCTTTGGCCGTAAACTCCGGGCCATTATCAGAACGGAGATGTTCCGGGATACCCCGAAAAATGAAAAGGTGGAACAATAGGTCGATCACATCCTGAGTTTTAATCTTGCGGGCCACCAGAATGGCTAAACATTCCCGGGTAAATTCATCGATGATATTCAGTATCTTGAAAGCTCTGCCGTCAGTCGTCCGATCCACCATAAAATCATAGCTC
>JAIWEW010000130.1:0-3858 GCA_048632005.1 bacterium | reverse complement strand
GGGTGTCCCCCAGCTTTAACCTCCCCCCAAGATTGGGGGATTAGGGGGTTGATTGAAACTATTTCGCAGTCTTTCAAAGCTGATGCATGCCTTGTCTAGGGATCGAGTAGGACGAAGGGACACAAAGACGGAAAGATGAATCTGAGTTGCTTGCTTCCTCTGATAGATGAGATGCCAGGATACTCCCAGCTCCTGGATGCGCTTTCCCACAAAAGTTCGAAAAATGGTGGTGAGGAGCAACAGATTGTGGTGCTTGACGAGGCTAAGCCCTACCTTCTCGCGTCGCTCTACCGGGATTTGGGCTGTCCGATGTTGGTGGTCACGCCGCGACCGGAGGGGGCAAAGCAGCTTCAGGATCAGCTTCTCATGTGGGGAAGCGATCCCTGTATCTTCCCCGAGCCCGATGCTCTCCCCTACGAGCGCCTCGCTTCAGACCCAGCCACTATTCAGCAGCGAATCAATGCTCTCTACACCCTGAGATATTCGAAAAATGCGAATAATGAGGATAACGCTCCGCTGGTTATTGCATCATCCCACGCTGTTGCCAGAAACACCATATCACCTGCCGATTTCGATGCTGCAATCCACATCATCTGGCAAGGGATGAAGTTCAATATCGATGAGGTACTAGCCAGGTGGATGGCTATTGGCTATGAGTGGGAGCAAATGGTGGAGGTACCCGGGAACTTCAGTCACCGTGGGGGAATCATCGACATTTACTCGACTGCCAGCGATCTGCCAGCGAGGATAGAGCTATTTGGCGATGAGGTGGTTAGCATCCGCCTTTTTGACCCGGCAACGCAGCGCTCATTGAAGCTGGTGACATCGATAGAAGTTATCCCGGCAAAGGAAGCCCTGTTCACGAATAAACGAAGGCTTGAAGAGATGCTCCGGCAAATGGACCTGTCTAACTGCGAGGTTGAAGCTCGAGAAAGGATGGCTGATGATGTGGAGAAACTCCTGGGTGGCGAGCAGATTGAGGGGATCGAGTTCTATAACGCTCTCTCTAGTACAGGGAACATCGTCGACTATCTGCCGCAAAATGCCATTCTCGTCCTTGATCAACCCTCGGAGATAGCTCAAGCGCTGGAGGACATGCATGCTGAAGCGCAGGAGATAAGGGGAGAGCAGGTAGCCCGGGGAGAGCTGCCCCGAAATTTCCCCATTCCATACCTTACCCGGGATGAGCTAACGGCCAGGCTTGGCGAGGTTGGTAGAAGTGGACAGTTCGGAAGAGGGACTGGCAAGGACGGGGAGAACGAAAGAGGGCGGACGTTATCCATCATGTCATGGCAGCAGGGGGATGCCGAATCAATACTCCCCTTTGTTGCGGCACCTGAATACGGAGGAAGGCTGGATGCTTTCATTAGAGACGCCAAAGAAATGCTTAAAAAAAGGGAGAAGCGAATTATTATTGTGTCACATCAGGCAAGGAGGCTCTCCGAGCTTTTTGAGGAAGAAGACATCATTGCTCCTCCTGTATCCGAGCTGGCGGGACCGCCGCCACCGGGAGCTATCGCCCTGGTTCAGGGCTCGCTGGCTCGGGGGTGGGTAATGGATTCGGTGGCGCTATTTACGGACGCCGAGCTTTTCGGCTTCACTAAGAAAAGACGACGTATAAAGCGGCACCCGATGCGCCAGGCAGGATCTATCTCCGAGCTATCTATTGGTGACTATGTGGTGCACGTCGATCATGGCATTGCCAGTTTTGCCGGCACTATTATGATGGCGGTGGGCGAGACAAAACGGGAATACCTGATTCTGGAATACGCTGCAAGTGACAGGCTTTATGTACCCAGCGATCAGATTGACCGGATCGGTCGCCATATCGGACTCAGTGGCGCTCCGCCAGCACTAAATCGATTGGGTACCCAGGAGTGGGCACGGACAAAGAAGCGGGCGAGTGAGGCAGCATGGGAACTGGCGAGGGAGTTACTCGATCTCTATGCTGCCAGGGAGGTCAGCTCTGGATTTTCCTGCTCACCGGATACTACTTGGCAGGAGGACCTGGAGGCCTCTTTCCCTTATATTGAGACACCGGACCAGATTCAGGCGGTGCTGGAGACCAAGCAGGATATGGAAAGGGCAAAGCCCATGGACCGGCTTATTTGCGGCGATGTGGGCTATGGCAAAACGGAGGTCGCCCTCAGAGCAGCCTTCAAGGCAGTCATGGACAGCGCTCAGGTGGCGATTCTCGTACCGACCACGATTCTCGCACAACAGCACTTTCAAACTTTTAGCGAGCGACTTACCGCCTTCCCCATTAATGTGGGAGTATTGAGCCGTTTTCGCACTGAGCGTGAGCAGGGGGAGGTCATCGCCGGGCTCAAGCAGGGCACCATCGATATCGTCATCGGCACCCACCGCCTACTGCAAAAGGATGTCAGCTTCAAGAACCTGGGTCTGGTGGTCATCGACGAGGAGCAGCGCTTCGGCGTAGTCCATAAGGAGCACCTGAAAAAATTGCGGCAGGAGCTTGATGTCCTCACACTCACCGCTACTCCCATTCCGCGTACCCTTTATATGTCGCTTTCGGGGGTGCGCGATATGAGTACCATGGATACCCCCCCCGAGGAGAGGTTGCCCATAAAGACCTATATCTCCGAGTACAACGAGCGGCTGATTCGGGAGGCTATCCTCAGGGAACTCGACAGAGGGGGGCAAGTTTTCTTTGTCCATAATCGGGTGGCGAGCATTCACAGGGTCGCCTCAAGATTAAGGGCGCTAGTACCGGAGGCGGAGATTGCTGTCGCCCATGGCCAGATGCACGAGGAGCCACTTGAGCATGTAATGCTTGAATTCTCCCAGGGCAATATCGATATCCTGGTATCAACCACCATTATCGAGTCGGGACTGGATATACCCAACGTAAACACTCTCATCGTGAACGATGCCGATAAATTGGGGCTGGCTCAACTGTATCAGCTTAGGGGGCGTGTGGGTAGAGGCACCAACCGCGCTTACGCATATTTCCTTTACGGCAAGGGTAAGCGTCTCACCCCCCAGGCGCAGCGTCGCCTCAAGACTATCTTCGAGGCCACCGAGCTTGGCTCTGGCTTCCGCATTGCGATGAGGGACCTGGAGATAAGAGGGGCGGGCAACCTCTTGGGGGCGGCGCAGAGCGGGCATATCAGCTCTGTAGGATTTGACCTCTATTGCCGGTTGCTTCAAGAGGCGGTGGCGGGGTTGCGGGAGGGAGGGATTAAAAGAACATCCCCACTGCAGCCACCTACTATTGATCTGCCTATGCAGTCACACATCCCCCGAGAATATGTCTCCGATATTGATATGCGGCTCACCCTCTATCAACGACTGGCGAAGCTGAGCACCACACAGCAGGTGGCCGATATGGCTGATGAGCTTAAGGATAGATTTGGTCCCATGCCATCTCAGGTAGCAAACCTTCTCTATGCTATAGAGGTCAAAATATTGGCTGTGGACGTTGGAATTGAGTCCATAGATACCGACGATAAGTCAATAGTGCTCAGGATGGTTGAGGGTAAAAAGGTGGATAAGGCACTCCTGGAGAAAACTCTGGGCGATGGGGTGAAGGCTGGGACAAACCAGGTGCGACTGGATATAAAACGCCTGGGCTCCCGATGGCGTAAGGCTCTTTTACAAACACTGCAAGCGATGGCAGAGGGCTGACTAAAACGTTAGGGACCTGTCTTATCAATCACTTGTGACGCTGTCGATGAGACCGCTGAGAAAGAGGTGCAGGATACTTCCTGCCGGGGGTATGGGGGTGTCCCCCAGCTTTAAAAAGTCCCCCAAGATTGGGGGATATTGGGGGTTGATTGAGACTATTTCAGCATTCTCAATTACTACAAGGTTCTCAGTCGCTCGCTATATCGTGGC
>JAIWEW010000129.1:0-3884 GCA_048632005.1 bacterium | reverse complement strand
CAATCTTGGGGGACTTCAAAAGCTGGGGGACACCCCCAGACCCCCGACAGGAAGTATCCTGCACCTCTTTTTCAGCGGTCTCTATTATTTCTCGCGAGTAAATCATCTCTACCCAGTTATAGCTGGGATAGGGACCAGAATGGTAAAGCGCCAGTAACATGGGCTGACTGGCGGTACCAGATATGCCTCGTAAGGCGACCTGGAAGCATTACTCCTCCACGTCATTCTTGGGCCCAAGCATAATTTCCAGATTAGCCTCGTCAACCGGCTTGTCCTCAAGAAAAGCCGGAGGGATAATCGCTTCCCGGGATAGTTTAGTCCATATGTTAGTTTGAGGCTCCTCTTGTTTAGAAACCGCGCCTATGCTGGCAGGGTAAAGCGGTGTATGGTGAAAAGTTCCTTCGATCTCCTCAGCCATTCATATTCCTCTTCCAGTAAATCCAGGTGCCCTTGCTCAACCTTGGAGAGCTTTTCAAACATTGCCTTACCGCTGGGGTCTGATGTACTTTTAGCAAGATCGGCGTAGAATGATGTCGCCTGTCTCTCCGCAGCGATGGCCTCCTTCAGGATCTCCATTTCGGGGGAATCCTCCTTCAGATCACCCTTGGACTCCGAGGCTGAGGGAAATTCTGTGCATTCGACGGGATTCGATATATCTCCGTACGAACAGTAACCCTCTTCAGAAAGCCACATCCCATCTTCTTTCACCTTCTCCCATTGCTTCTCAAGTATCTTTATATGCCCCATCTCCTCCGAGGCCAGCCAGGAGAAGGTTTTTTTACCGCTTTCACTTTTAGTCCTGTCAGCAGCATCGCTGTAGTGACGGTGAGCCTCCTTTTCTCTCTTGATTGCCAGGATCAATGCCTCTTGTGCGTCCATACTCTTTCTCCTCTCTAAAAATATTTAAAGACGATATCTTCTCATAGTCAGGGAATTGGTGACCACACTCACTGAGCTGAAAGCCATTGCTGCTCCGGCGATTATGGGATTAAGCAAGAAGCCGGTAAAGGGATAGAGTATCCCGGCGGCGATCGGTATTCCTATAGAATTATAGAAGAAAGCCCAAAAGAGGTTCTGCCTGATCTTTCGCATAGTGTAGCAGCTTAGCTCTAGTGTGCGAATTACATCTCGAAGGTCATCCTTCACCAGAACCACGCCTCCAGATTCAATAGCTATATCAGTACCCGAACCGATAGCGATACCAACATCGGCCTGAACCAGGGCTGGAGCGTCATTTATCCCGTCGCCGACCATAGCAACGACATTGCCCTGCTCCTGGAGCCTCTTTATCTCGGAGGCCTTATCCTGAGGCAATACTTCGGCCAGCACCCGGTCGATTCCCAGGTTATGAGCGATGCTCTCTGCACTCCCGCGATTATCTCCGGTGATCATGATCACCTGCTTCCCCAGGCGCTTGAGCTCGGCTACCGTCTCGGCGGCAGAATCCTTCGCTGTATCCGCAATTGCAATTACCCCGGTAACCTTGGCATCCGCTGCTACCAGCACCACCGTTTTACCCTCTCCCTCCAATTGTTTTATCTGTTCCTCTGCGATTGCAATATCTATACCTCTGTCAGCTAAAAGCTTCCTGTTTGCAACCAGAATAGCCATACCATTATATCTTGCCTCGACCCCTTTGCCGGGTATGGCGGTGAAGTCCTCTATTTCAGGGATAGATATACCCATTCCCTCGGCCTTGCGGACAATGGCTTCGCTGAGAGGGTGCTCGGAGCGCTTTTCAGCCGCGGCAGCTAATTTGACTATCTCGTCACTGGATGTGGGGTTGTTGAGGGGGATTATATCGGTGACCTCAGGCTTGCCCCGGGTTAGGGTACCTGTTTTATCGAAGACGATGGTATCCACCTGGCAGGCCCGTTCCAGAGTAGCCGCATCTCTAATGAGGATGCCATTCTCTGCTCCTTTACCGGTACCCACGATTATCGCTGTGGGTGTAGCTAAGCCGAGCGCACAGGGACAGGCGATAATAATCACCGCAATAAAGGCGGTGAGGCTGAAGACCATACCAAATCCCAGAAGGTACCATGCGAGAAAGGTGACTACCCCTATAGCTAAAACAGTGGGGACAAAATAGGCCGATACCTTATCGGCCAGCCGCTGTACCGGGGCCTTACTGCCCTGAGCCTCTTCCACCAACCTTACGATCTGGGCCAGCGCAGTGTCTTTACCGACTCTGGTGGCTCTGAACTTAATCCAGCCGCTCTTATTCATCGTCCCGCCGATAACATCGTCGCCGATGTTCTTATCTACCGGGATGCTCTCCCCGGTTAAGAGAGATTGGTCAACTGAAGAGGTTCCATCCAGAATTACCCCGTCTACAGGGACGCTACCCCCTGGCTTCAAAATTACCTCATCTCCCACAATAACTTCATCCACGGGGATTTCCTGTTCACGTCCTTGTCTAATTACCAGTGCTGTTTTTGGTTGTAGTTCAAGTAGCTTGCGAATAGAAGCTGAAGTTTTGCCCTTGGCCAGTGCTTCCAGCAGCCTGCCAAGCAGGATAAACACAATAAGCATCCCCGCCACTTCATAATAAAAGTCGTTACTGCCATAATTTGGATTACCGCTCCAGATCAAAATGGATACGGCCAGACTCCAGATAAAGGCGGTGCCTGTGCCAAGGGCGATGAGAGTGTCCATGCTGGCACGGTGGTTCTTAACCACTGTCCTTATCCCCACAGTGTAAAACTGGTAGCCAGCGGCAACAATAGGGGTAACGAGCAGCAATTGAATTAGCGCCATACTCCCATCAGAGAGGGAAGGGAGGGGTAGACCCACATGATGGCCCATGGCAAAGTAAATCAGGGGCACTGCAAATACTGCAGACACCAGGAGCTTTATTTTCAGGATATTAATCTCACGCTGCCGAGCCTCTTTCTCACGGTCAATAGTGGTCTCCTCCACAGGTGTATAGCCAGCGTCCTTTATCGCTTTTTTAATGGCTTCCCCGGTAGTCAATGTCGGGTCGAAGGTTACTGTCGCCCTTTCGTTGAGGAAAAGCTGGTGAGAGACTATACCCTTTACTCCTTTGAGTGCAGCCTCAACAGTACCGAGGCAGTGGGTGTTATCCATACCGATCACTTTAAGTCGGAGCGTCTGAGCTTCTTGCTTAAGGACGCCGTAGCCCGCCTTTTCGATCGTATGCTCCAGTTCTTGAGGAGTTGCCTCCGCGGGATTGTATTCTATATACGCTTTCTCGGTGGCGAAATTCACCGCCGCTTTGGAGACTCCTGATACCTTCTTAAGGGAGCCCTCTACAGCAGCGGCGCAGGAGGCACAGTGCATGCCCTTGATACTGAGCGTGGTCTTCTCTATATGATGTTCGAGCGCTTCTCTATCGTCAGACTGTTGTGTCTCGTCAGGAGGAGGCTCAAGCAAGCCCTTTTCGGAGAGGAATCTATCACGGCAACCGGGGCTACAGAAATAATAGGTCTGGCCATCGTGCTCCAGCCGGAGCCCGGTCTTTTCGTCTACGTCCATTCCACATATCGGGTCTTTTGCCATGATTTATTCCGCCTACCGGGAGGGTACTCCCGGTCATTACCTTCTATAGGTTTTTCATTTCTCGATATTGTCCGGTAGTGTTTGTTCTGACCTTATTCTGGTAAAAAGGCCACGCCTGGGACAATTATAAACCTCTCTGGCGTGACCATTAAACTGATACACATGTTAGCGCTGATCCTGCTATAGGTATTGTCAGTACAATTGTTTCGACCTTTTCTATGTAGTCGCGACCTATCGACCTATATTAATATTTATCTTATGAGGCTGCTGAAATACTCTCAATCAACCCCCTATATCCCCCAATCTTGGGGGACTTCCGAAGCGGGGGGTCCCCCCCCCACCCCCCCCCCGCGCGGGAGCCG
>JAIWEW010000128.1:0-3991 GCA_048632005.1 bacterium | reverse complement strand
TTCTTACTTCTTCAGCCTTTTAAACCAGAACGGATCCTATATAACCCTGGCTTCTATCTCAAGCGTCTTTTATTTAAAGAGCGCTATCTAAGAGCGAAAAAATGCCGAAGGAGGGATTTGAACCCACACGTCCGCAAGGGACACTACGCCCTGAACGTAGCGCGTCTACCGTTCCGCCACTTCGGCAATTAGCCATATAGAACAAATGTGGGCGGTAATGGACTTGAACCAATGACCTCTTGCGTGTGAAGCAAGCGCTCTATCCACTGAGCTAACCGCCCGAATACGTATCTATTTTAGACCCAAAGTCTACCTTTGTAAAGCGAGCGAGTGTTGTGCGGTGTCCAGTACATTAGTGACACATTACCACGGGCCTATTATGGGTGCCATTGCCAGCGAAGCGCTCTTACCTTTTTCCACCCAGCCGCCCCGGGATGTGTTTCTAGGGGACACCTCTCTGGACTCCAATTTATGTCCCCTTGACAATAGAACAAATGTTCTGTTATAGTTATGGCTACCCCTCTTTGGAGTTTTTACGATGTCAAAGCTCATCGGTGAACCGATCAGGGTTCACCTGGATAAGGATTCAATGCCGGTGGCATTTATCTGGAGGAAGCGTCTCTACAGGGTTGTTGAGTTAATTGGCTGGTGGCGGGAACCCTCCGACTGGTGGGGAGGGAAGGCAGTGCGCTTCTTCATTCGCGTTAATGCCCGAAACAGCAGCATTGGTACCTACGAGCTTTACCGGCTCGGGGAGGCGTGGTTTCTCCATAAGGCCTTCGATTAGGGTATCACCATGAGTTTCGTTCATCTCCACGTTCACTCTCAATATAGCTTTCTTGACGGAGCTTCGCATCTGGACAGGATCCTGGAAAAAGCGAGGGCTCTGGGCATGTCCGCGTTAGCCATCACTGACCATAACCGGCTGACGGGAGCCATTAGATTCTATGACAGGGCAAGGGCTCTGGGGGTAAAGCCAATCATAGGGGCTGAGATCGATGTGGAGGGGGGATATCACCTGACGCTTCTGTGTAAAAACAGACGGGGCTATGCAAACCTGTGCCGGTTGCTCACCGAGGCTCACCTGTCGAATCGAGGCAGGCAGCCCCGGGCCACCAGAGAGATGCTGCAAAGATTCAGTGCCGGCCTGATCGCATTGTCCGGGTGTGGCAGGGGTGAGATCCCCACATGGCTTGAGAAGCGCAACGCCGGCAGGGCAAGAGAAGCAGCCAGCTTCTACAGGGAGGTCTTCGGAGAGGACTTCTTCGTGGAGCTTATCCGATATCCCTCACGGGAGGGGATGATGGCAAGCTACCGGCTTGCCACATTTGCCAGAGAAGAGAATCTGCCTGTAGTTGCCACCAACAATGTCCACTATGCCGAAACGGAAGAGTACGTGGTGAAGGAACTGCTTAATGCCATAGACCAAAACGTCCCGGTCTCTGAGCTGAAGTGCTACCGAACTGTAGAGCAGTACCTCAAATCGCCAGCGGAAATGGCAAGCCTTTTTAGGGGTTTCCCCGGGGCATTAGCTGCAACGGAAGAGGTTGCCTCCAGGTGCAACCTGGAGCTGGAGCTGGGCAAACCTCGCTTTCCCAGGTTCACTGTTCCCCTGGGTGAAACTGACTATAGCTATCTATCCAGGTTAGCCCTTGACGGAGCCCTGAGGAAATACGGCACACTTACCCCCCAAATCAGAAAGCGCCTTGAGTTCGAGCTTGATACGATCCGCAGGCTCGGTTTCTGCAGCTACTTTCTCGTGGTCTGGGACATAGTTAAATGGGCAAGGGACAGGGGTATCAGATGTCAGGCCAGGGGCAGCGCGGTCGATAGCCTGGTGGTTTATGTATTGGATATAAGCGTGGTGAATCCAATAGAATATTGCCTTCTCTTTGAGCGTTTTATGCACCCTCTAAGGCATGAACCGCCTGATATCGATCTGGACATTGACCGGAGACGGCGGGATGAGGTAAGGGACTATATCTATGAGAAGTACGGGGCTGAGAACGTGGCCTGCGTGGGGACGATAAATACGTACATGGCGAGGGGTGCCATTCGCAATGTTGGCAAGGCACTTAAGATACCGCAGGAGGTTATTGAAGAGGCCTGCAGGGGCATCCATTATTTACCTGCTTCCAGGCTGATGGAGTGTGCTGATACACTGCCGGAATTAAAGAACAGCGTCATATATAAGCAGCCTGAGCTTGCCGGTTTCTTCAGGTTATGTGCTGCCATAGATGGTTTCCCCAGGCATCTATCCGTTCACTTAGGAGGGCTGCTGATCGGGGATGGCAGGCTTTCCGATTTAGTACCCCTGGAGTGGTCGAGCGGTGGGGATATAATCAGCCAGTATGACAAGGACGATGTCGAGAGGCTTGGCATTGTCAAACTGGACCTGCTGGCGCTTCCCACCATTACCGTTATCGAGGACACACTGACCGAGGTTAAAAGGAATCGAGGCATTGAGATCGATATAGACCGGATACCACGGGATGACCCTGAGGCCTTTGCCATGCTCCGTAGTGGTAAGGCCATAGGCACTTTTCAGCTCGAATCCCCGGCGCAGAGGGAAATGGCGGGAAGGCTGCTGCCGAATCGCTTTGAAGATATCGTCGTCTCGATCGCCTTGGTCAGACCAGGGCCTCTCAAATCGAATATGGACAAGCGCTATCTGCCCCGAAGACACGGCAGGGAAGCGGTAACCTATCTTCATCCAGGACTAAAGGCTGCCCTTGGCGAAACGTTAGGGGTGATACTATATCAGGAGCAGGTTCTTCAGGTTGCTCATGACCTGGCCGGAATGAGCTATGCGGAGGCGGATGGCTTTAGAAGAGCTATGACGCATGATCGAACTCATGAGGAGATGGAGAAGATGCGGAGCTCATTCATCTCCAGCGCCGCCAAAAACGGCGTAGATAAAAGCATTGCTGAAAAGGTGTTTGAGCAGCTGTCTGCCTTCGCCGCTTACGGTTTTTGTAAAGCTCACGCTGCTACTTATGCCATCCTTGCCTATCAGACGCTCTGGCTCAAGTGTCATTACCCCGCAGAATTCTTTGCTGCGGTACTGTCGAATCAGCCTATGGGATATTATCCTCCACATGTACTGGTGGCTGAGGCCAGGAGATCCGGGGTGGAAATAATGCCTCCCGATATTAACAAGTCCTCTGACCGGTATACTTGTGATGGCGGGTCTATACGTATTAGCCTTGCCCAGCTTAAGGGAATGTCGAGCGGGGCACTGGAATCCATCATTACACAGAGAGCGGCAGGCGAGTTTACCTCTCTAAGGGATTTCGTGCTTAGAACGAGGGTAAGTCAAGCTATTGTGGAGAACCTGATAAGAGTAGGGGCCTTTGATTCGTTAGGCAATAGAGGGGAGATGCTTTCGGAATTGCCCGGGCTGGTGGCTCTGAGCCATAAGGTTGGCAAAGGGGCAAAGCCTCTGATTGAAGATGCAAGTGCAGAGACGAGTGTAATACAGGCCGATCTTTACATCGATAAGAGGACGAGGATGCTGGCCGAGAGGGAGCTGTTGTCCCTGGATTTATCGGCACACCCTCTGGATTTCTATCACTTCGACAGCGGGTTCACCAGAATCAAAGACCTGCCATTTGTGACGACGGGTAGAGCGGTTAAAATTGCCGGCTCTGTCATTCGTTACCAGACCCCACCGACGAGGAATGGAAACAGGGTCTTATATGTCATAATGGAAGATGGTACCGGTGTTGCCGACGTAACGGTATTCGGCGATGTACAGGAAAAGTGTGGACCAGTTTTATTCAGGGAAGGCTGGCTTGTAGTAGAAGGGAAGGTTCAGAGGAGAGGCCCAAAGGCACTTTCGATCATTGCTGAAAATCTGTCCCCTCTCAAGCTATGGTGAAATACTTTTTCTTCCCGGCCATCGGTTTTTAATCTTTGAGAGACTGATGAAAAAGAGGTGCAGGATACTTCCTGCCGGGGGTCTGGGGGTGTCCCCCCAGATTTAAAAAGT
>JAIWEW010000127.1:0-4009 GCA_048632005.1 bacterium | reverse complement strand
CTTTCGATCCACGGATTAAGGTCCTATTTCAGCCAGTAAAGCCCCCCAATCCCGGGGGACTTTTTTATATCTGCCCCGATACATCGGGGAGACCCCCAGACCCCCGGCAGAGGGAATTTCCTCTGCACACCCCTGGATTACCGTCTGCGCGGGAATGACAGGAAAGAGGGGTAAGGACAGGGAGAGGCGTTGAGATTGCCGCGCTGCGCTCGCAATAGTGGAGCAAAGGCCGGTGACTTTCCCTTATATGTCCTCTCCTTGACCCTTTTGCCACTCCTAACCTATAATAGCATGCGATGATCGAGAAACTTGCGGATATAAAATCCAAAGCCCTCGATGAGCTAAGCAGCCTTGCTGATTTCAATGAGCTCGAAGCCTGGCGCGTCCGTTACCTCGGTAAAAAGAGCGAGCTTACCCAGATCCTCAGGGGAGTAGCATCGCTACCCCCGGAGCAGAGGAAAGCGGTGGGCGCCTCCGCCAACGAACTCAGGGCCACCTTAGAAGATCTTTATCGCGAAAATAAAGACGCCTTAAAAGAGCGATCATTTCAAGACGTGGAGACCACCGCAAAGGGCTATAAAGACGTAAGCCTGCCCGGCCGCCCTATCCCTCTGGGCCGTCTTCATCCCATAACTCAGACGGTAAACGAAATCTGCAGCATCTTCGTCGCGCTCGGCTTTCAGGTGGTGGAGGGACCGGAGGTGGAATGGGATTACTATAACTTCGAGGCGCTGAATATCCCCCCGGATCACCCCGCCCGCGATATGTGGGACACACTCTGGATCGATACCGAGAGCGGCCAGCGGCCTATGCTGCTACGTACGCACACCTCCCCCATGCAGATAAGAGTTATGGAGCAAACACAGCCCCCGGTTAGGGTGGTAGTGCCCGGAAAGGTCTACCGCTATGAGGCAACAGATGCCACACATGAATCCATGTTCTATCAGCTCGAGGGGCTCGCTGTCGACGAGTACATAACCTTTGCCGACCTTAAAGGTACCCTTTACGAGTTTGCCAAGCGCCTCTTCGGCGAGGAGCGCCGCGTGCGATTTCGCTGCGATTATTTCCCCTTTGTCGAGCCCGGTGTTGAGATGGCTATAGATTGTTTCATCTGCGGCGGCCAGGGATGCCGGCTGTGCTCAGGCACCGGATGGATTGAGATCCTTGGTGCCGGCATGGTGCACCCGGACGTTCTCAGGCGTGTCAATTACGACCCGGAGGTATATACCGGTTTTGCCTTTGGCCTCGGGCTGGAGCGCATTCACATGCTCAGGTATGGCATTGAGGATATTCGCCTTTTTTACTCCAACGACCTGCGGTTCTTGAGACAATTCTAGTTTCTTTCTCTATGCCATCGGGCATCTTAAGGAAAGTATACATTTAGAGACAGCTGAAAACCCCGGTGCAGGATACTTCCTGCCGGGGGTCTGGGGGTGTCCCCCAGCATTAAAAATCCCCCAAGATTGGGGGATTAGGGGGTTGAGTGAGACTATTTCAGCAGTCTCACTACTGCTGCTCTACCGCAATAGCCACGATCTTGGAGAAGGTGGCAGGATCCCTTACCGCCATGTCGGCAAGCATCTTGCGATCGATGTCAACCCCGGCCTTATCAAGGCCGTAGATGAACCTGCTATAGGAGAGACCATGTTCACGGGTGGCGGCATTAATACGGATGATCCACAGCCTTCTGAAATTGCCCTGTCGATCGCGGCGATGGCCATAGGAATAGCTCAGGGACTTCATCATCGCCTCGTGGGCGACGCGGTAGCGGGAGTGCCTTGCCCCCATCTGTCCCTTGGTGAGCTTCAGTACCTTCTTATGACGGCGATGTGCAGCGACGCTGCTTTTTACCCTAGTCACTTATATCCTCCTTAATCATAGGGAATAAGCCTCTTCACGCGTGCTCTGAATGATGGATGGAGGGGCAGCTTCTGATCAAAGAGCATCTTAACGCGGCGGGACTTGTTGCGCCTGAGGTGGCTCTTGCCACCTTTCATTCGTAATATCTTACCGGTGCCGGTAATGTGAAAGCGGCGGCTTGATGATTTATGCGTTTTTAACTTCGGCATCAGGTGACTCCTCAGCTAGTTTTCTTTCGGGTTTAACTTGTTGCTTAGCAGGTGCAAGGACCATAATCATCCGTTTTCCATCCAGTACAGGTGTTCTTTCTACAATGGCCTGCTCCTGCAATTCGCTGGCCACACGGTCGAGCAGCGCCTTCCCCAGCTCAGGATGGGTGATCTCGCGACCCCTGAATAGGATGGTAATCTTGACCTTGCTACCTTCTTCAATGAGCTTTTTAGCGATACGGGTCTTAAACTGGATATCGTGTTCGCCGATCTTAGGCCTCATCCGGACTTCTCTAAGGTAAACGGACTTCTGTCTCTTCCTTCCGTCGCGCTCCTTTTTAGTCTGCTCGTATTTGAACTTCCCGTAGTCCAGGAGGCGGCATACCGGGGGGTTGCCCTGGGGGGAGACTTCCACTATGTCGTAGCCTCGTTCTTTAGCTAACTCGCGAGCCTTGAAAAGCGGCATGGTGCCCAGCTGTTCGCCCGTTTCACCGATCAGTCGCACCTCTTTGCCTATGATCTGTTGATTAACACGATATTTCTTAATTATGCCTTTTTATCCTCCCACAACAATCCGTGTATAGAATCGTAATATACAATGTATTGCCATAAAAATCAAGATGTCTTCTGAGAGATAGCTGAGCCAGCCATCTCCTTGAAGGCATTAACGGTTTGTCTTCCCAGGTCCTCACCGCTTCTAAGCCTTACCGAGACCTCGGCACTCGATGCCTCATTATCCCCTACTATCAACATGTAGGGTATCTTCTGAAGCTGGGCCTGGCGAATTTTCTGGTTCATTCTCTCAGCGCGCACGTCCACCTGCGCTCGAATCCCATCAGCCCGAAGTTCAGCGGCCACTTCCTGGGCGTAGTCCAGGTGGCGATCTGCTATAGGAATGATCATCGCCTGAACCGGCGCCAGCCATACCGGGAAAGCGCCGGCATAGTGCTCAATGAGGCAACCGAAGAAGCGTTCCATGCTGCCCAGGACAGTGCGATGAACCATAACCACAGGCTGTGCCATGCTGTCAACGTCCACGTAGTTAACATCGAAGCGCTGGGGCAGGTTGAAGTCGACCTGCGTGGTGGGACCCTGCCATGTCCGCCCCAGGGCATCCCGGAGGCTGATATCGATCTTGGGGCCGTAGAACACTCCCTCTCCCGGGTCTACTTCATAGGCGAAATCGATGCGCTTCAACGCACGCTCCAGAGTCTCGGTCGCTTTATCCCATAGCTCTATAGTACCGGCATACTTCTCAGGCCTGGTGGAGAGCATTATCTTATATTCCTGAAAGCCGAAGGTGCGCATCATATAAATGGCGAACTCCAAAACACCTACGACCTCATCCTCGAGCTGGTCGGGGCGGCAGAAAATGTGAGCATCGTCCTGGGTGAAGCCCCGCACCCTGGTTAACCCGTGAAGCACACCGGAGCGCTCGTATCGATAGACCGTTCCAAGCTCCGCCCACCTTATTGGAAGCTCCCGGTAGCTTCTGAGCCTCGTTTTATACATCAGTATATGTGCCGGGCAATTCATCGGTTTAATAATATATTCCTGCCCATCAACATCCATCGGTGAGTACAGATTCTCACGGTATAGCTCCCAGTGACCGCTCGTCTTCCACAGGTCGATTTTGGCGATATGTGGGCTGTAAACGATCTCGTATCCTCGCTTGATGTGCTCCGCGATCCAGAAATCCTCTATGACACGACGCACCGTAGCACCCTTGGGGTGCCAGTGGACCAGCCCCGGCCCTGCCTCCTCGTGAAAGCTGAAGAGGTCAAGCTCCTGACCCAGCTTACGATGGTCGCGCTTTGCCGCCTCGGCGATCACTTCCAGGTAACGTTCCAGCTCCCCTTGTGTCTCGAAAGCGGCGCCGTAGATTCGCTGTAGCATTGGGCGCTTCTCGTCACCGCGCCAGTATGCCCCGGCGATGCTGA
>JAIWEW010000126.1:0-4116 GCA_048632005.1 bacterium | reverse complement strand
CCCGATTATATCGGGGCACCTCTTTTTCAGCAGTCTCGCAAAGCTAAGCTGATTCGCTTGGATTATCACCCATCAGGCGGTCCTTTGAATCTGAACTCACGGATTAAGTTAAGTGCAGAAGTATTGCATAGTGCTGTAAAGTGTGCTATTATCACGAATACGTTGGTGTCCCGATATTGGGGACAAATTAGGGGGACTGGTTCTTTGTGGACGAATATGAATTATTGTCTGTTGATGGAATAACCAGGATCCTGAAGGTGAGCAGGCCCACCATTCAACGGTGGTGTCGCGCTCAGAAGCTTCCTGCAGCAAAGATAGGCAAGGCCTATCGAATCAGGAAAGAGGACCTGGACAAGTGGTACGAGGGTAAGCTTATCGAAGCAGCGAAGCGATAGTTGAGCCTTGACAATCTATTACACTCCACTTACCCCAGCAAATGGGGGGGTGGTGGTGTTTTGTCTGAGGGAAAAAGGAGGTAGAGATGCACCTCATTATTGATGGTTTTGGCGCCAACCGCAAGATGTTAGAGAGTGAAGATATGATCTACGATCTGCTGGACCGCTACCCATCCCAGATCGGGATGACAAAAGTAGCACCTCCACAGGTATTTAAATATATCGGCTCAAAACCAGAGGATTGGGGGATATCGGGATTCGTGCTTATCGCCGAGAGCCATATCAGCATCCATACCTTTCCTGAGAGACGTTATGTCAATATAGATATATTCTCCTGTAAAGACTTTGACTCGGAGTATGCAATCCAGGAGCTCAAGGCCATATTCGAATTCGACGAGATTCAGAAATACCTCCTCAACCGGGGTTTGGAATACTCCAATGTTGAAGTAGCGGACTTGAAAGCAACCTAAACGATTCAACCACATCCGGCGAGAATTTAGAACAACTGTACATCGTAGAGTAAGGGAAAAATTCACGCCACATGGAGTTCAAAAAATTAGCCGACCTCCTCGATTAAGACAGCAAGTAAACAGCCATCAAGCGTAAGGCCCAAGAACCACTCCGCATAGAGTACGATCAAGTGCATAAAAATGAGAAGCCGATCACCCCTTTCATCATATCCCAGGGATGCTCTGTCTCCGAAATGGTGCAGCGGATGGCAGGTACGTCCTTTCAGGCTCGAAACCTGGCGCGCGGCGTTGATATATGGTCGCAGATGCTCACAGGGGAGCGCACGATCTTCCTCGGACTCGCCGGTGCTATGGTTCCGGCGGGGATGCGCCAGGTTATAGTCCACCTCATTGAGAATCGCCTCATCGACTGCCTGGTTTCGACCGGTGCCAATCTCTTTCACGACCTCCACGAAAGTTTGGGAAGAGCCCACTGGCAGGGTCATAGCTGCGCCGATGACCGGGAGCTGGCGAAATCCAAAATCTACAGAATCTATGATACTTTCGTCTCAGCGGAGGAATTCGACAGGACCGAGAAGTTTGTCATCAGCTTCTCCTCTACTCTGGAACAAGACCGGGCCTATACCACCAGGGAATTTTTCTTTCGACTGGGGGAATCGCTCTCCAGCATGGGGACAGAGGTGGGTATACTCGCTGCCGCGGCCAAAGCTAATCTCCCTATCTACTGCCCCGCCCCCGCTGACAGTGTCTATGGCACAGCGCTCGCTGAGGCGAGGGTGAAAGGGGAGAGTCAACTCCTCTTCGATGTGATCAAAGATACTGTCGAGCTGATCCAGATCGCCTGCTGCGCTTCCTCCACAGGGGCTATCTTCATCGGCGGCGGGACACCGAAGAATTTCATCCAGCAGATAGAACTCTGTGGCGATATTTTCGGCAAGGAGCTTAAGGGACACCAGTACGCCATCCAGATCACTACCGACTCACCACAATGGGGAGGGCTGAGCGGCTGTACCTTCGAGGAGGCCCGCTCCTGGCGTAAAATCACCCCCGATGCAGCTACCGTTACCATAAACTCCGATGCCACCATCGCCCTTCCTGTTATGGTAAGTGCCCTGAGCGAAAGCTCCGCCAAGATAATCGAAAATAGAAAGAAGCCCTCCTTCATCTTGGGAAAAGAAATAACCATTCAATGAACAAGGAGCTATTCTACACGCAGCGAAACTTCGCTGCCCTCCCCCCTCAATACACCGAATTCGAAACATCGAAGGTGGTGATCCTCCCTATCCCCTACGACAGCACCACCACCTGGCGAAGCGGCTCCCGGGATGGCCCCCTGGCAATAATCGATGCCTCACAACACCTGGAGCTCTACGATCATGAGCTTGACCGGGAGAGCCACCTGGTAGGGATTCATACCCTGCCTGAGCTCCAGCCCTCGATGAAGGGTCCGGAAGAGACCGTGATGCGCGTCCACGAAGTAGCTAGCGACCTGATTCGAAAGGATAAGTTCGTGGTGATGCTGGGTGGGGAGCACTCGCTCACCGTCGGCATGGTGAAAGCGTTCCGGGAGAGGTTCGATAGCCTCTCGGTACTGCAACTTGACGCCCATGCCGATCTTCGCGATGCATATGAGGATTCCAAATATAGCCACGCCTGCGTAATGAGGCGGGTACTGGAATATTGCCCTATTGTTCAGGTTGGCATTCGCAGCCTGTGCGAGGAGGAGCATCGCTTCCTTGCCCAAAATCAGATGCAACCCTTTTTCGCTGAGGGCCTTCCTCTGGATATTGATGGGATCGTTTCCGCACTTTCTACGGATGTTTATGTCACCATCGACCTCGATGTACTCGATCCTTCGATTATGTCAGCAGTGGGCACACCGCAGCCCGGGGGCATAAGCTGGCATGAAATACTAAAGATATTACGTCGGGTGGCGGAGACAAGACGCATCGTGGGCTGCGACCTGGTGGAGCTTTGCCCCGCAGAGGGGCCTCCGTCCTGCGCGTTCCTCGCAGCAAAGCTGGCCTATAAGCTCATAGGCTATCTATCTCTTTAGCCCTATTAGCTACATAATTAAACCCGTATACACCTTCAATTCTAAATATACAAAAGCCCAATCGATACAAACAATATCGTCATTAGGGAATACTGAAAGAGAATGCTGAAATAGTCTTGATGAACCCCCTATATCCCCCAGTCTTGGGGGACTTTTAAAGCTGGGGGACACCCAGGCCCCTGGCCCCGATTATATCGGGGCACCTCTTTATCAGCGATCTCTTTACTTACACCGATTTTTCGGGACATTTTAATAGTTTTGCGCTTCAGTGTCATATATTTTTCACGAATGCTCATTTAACATATTTTGAATTGCAGTCTTCAACTCTTTAGGCTTGAAGCCCCATGGACCCAATCCTCCAGCATAGACTACCCGCCCATCAATCCCAATAAGAAACATGCGAGTCGGCGTTGCAGCATATGCTCTATTAGCTGTGTCGTCAATGTCGTCCACCACAGTAGGGATTCCATAATCTAGCTCCGATGCACACCTAGACGCCACTTGTTTTCTATCATCTATTGTTTTGGGATCGTATATATCTTTAATTGCTTTTGTACCCTTTATTTTCAGTAACAAGCCAAATAGGCCTCCACCCAGCCACCATCCATCAATTGGGTGGGCTTCGCGAATATATATCATGATGAATTGCACCTGATCATGGTATTTCTCGTAGATATCACGGAGACTCACGGTCCCATCAGCGAATGGCGGTCATGTATAGCTGCCGAATATAAGTGCTACGGGCTGCTTATCCCTGTAATCAGATAGGCGTATCGCCTTACTACCACTAACGTCATGCAATTCAAAATCCGGAGCTACATCCCCGACCTTGGGCGCTAGAGGTACATATTGATCGCGCCATTTCTTAACTTCTTTCCTTGCTTTATATGCTTTATACATTGTCATCTCCTCGTTAATGATTCTTCGATCATCTTAATCCTGGCAGCATAATAATCCTGTTTTCTAGATGTAATGCTCCTATATTACCTGATTTGAATAGTCCCAGGAACATTTCCTTTGAAATCGCTTAATGAGACTGCTAAAACAGTCTCAATCAGCCCCCTATATCCCCCAATCTTGGGGGACTTTTTATAGCTGGGGGACACCCCCAGACCCCCGGCAGGAAGTATCCTACACCTCTTTTTCAGCGGTCTCTTAATATGTAGTGAGCTGTTGTGAAATTCTAATCCGTCAG
>JAIWEW010000125.1:0-4120 GCA_048632005.1 bacterium | reverse complement strand
ATCGAAAAACTGTTGCATAATGACCCCTTAGCCGCATGATGTGTGATAATCCAAGCGAATCAGCTTAGCTTTGCGTTCGACTATTTTAAGATGTCATCAGGCGGCCATTTGAATCTGAACTCACGGGTTGAGGTTTCGAGCCATGTATTGCGGGCTTGGGTATAAGCAGCTATAATTAATCTCTGTGGTTAATGCTCCGGGCATTGAAAATTGCCGGGATGTTGAAAAAATAAAGGAGGGACACTCTTGAAGTTAGAGGATATTAAGAATGTAACGGTTATCGGTGGGGGGACAATGGGCTCACAGATAGCGGAGCTCCTTTCAAATGTGGGAGGTTACGATGTTATGCTGTGGTCGCGCAAAGATGAGACGGTGAAAAGAGGGCTTGATGCGATCGAACAGAGGATGAAGAAGTTCTTCGTCGACAAAGATAAAATGTCCCAGGCGCAGATGGACGAGATAGTGGGTAGAATCAAGGGGACAACCAACATTTCCGATGCGGTAAAGAATGCGGATTGCGTGATAGAGTCCGTTGCCGAGAACCTGGATATTAAGAAGGAGGTTTACCAGAAGCTCGATGAAAATGCCCCCGCGGAATCGATTCTTGCCTCAAATTCCTCTCAGCTTAATATAACGGAGATGGCCAGCGCCACCAACCGGCCTGATAAGGTGCTGGGCATGCATTTCTCCAACCCGGTGGGGGTGATGAAGCTGGTGGAGGTAGTGAGGGGCACGCTGACCTCCAATGAAACGGTGGATCTGGTCTGTGCCCTCTCCAAAAAGCTGGGGAAGGAGCCAGTGGTATGCAAGGACTTTAGCTATGGTTTCATAGGTAACAGGGTCTATCGGGCGCTGAGGATGGAGGCTATACAAATGCTCTGGGAGCGGGTCGCCTCACCCGAGGATATCGATAAGGCGCTGAAGCTGGGATACAACCTGCCCATGGGCCCCCTGGAGCTGGGAGATTTCAGCGGCGCATGGGGTACCTACGCCGTTTCGGAGGCAGATGCCATACGGGAGATGGGACCGGAGAAAGGACACCTGCATCCCCTTATTCGTATGATGGTAAGGGCAGGATATACCGGCGGACGGCAGGGGAAAGGTATCTATGCTTTCTGGGAAGACATGATGTCTAAATGGTAAACACGGACTGAAAAAGTTATCTTCCCTTAAACTCCGGCTTCCGCTTTTCGGCAAAGGCCTTGGGACCCTCTTTGGCATCCTCGGTATCCAGTAGTGACTCCACAAGATCCAGTTCCAGCTGCATACCTTCGTCAAGGGTCATGCTGGTGCCCCTGATCATAGCCTCCTTGGCTGCTCTCACGGCAAGGGGGCCATTCTTCGCAATCTTATTTGCCATTGCCTCTGCCGCGGCCATGAGTTCAGCGGGGGGAACTACTTTATTGACAATCCCTAAGCGATAGGCCTCGTTGGCGTCAATACGATCGCCAGTGAGCAACATTTCAGCAGCCTTAGCCATTGGTATCATCCGCGGTAGCCTCTGGGTACCTCCCCACCCGGGGATCAGATTCCACTTAACCTCGGGAACGCTAAAGGTAGCGGTATCGGCGGCGATCCTCAGGTCACAGGCAAGCGCCAGCTCGAGCCCACCCCCCATAGCAACGCCATTGATGGCAGCGATAAATGGTTTCCATATATTAAGTCCCCGCTGGATAAGCGGTGGCCCGCCGCCTGGAGACGGCAATTTGTCCTGTCCGGGAATAAGCTCCTTAAGATCGAAACCGGCTGAGAACGCCTTATCACCGGCCCCTGTGATAATGGCCACCCAGGCTTCATTATCATCACGGAATTTTATCGTAGCCTCGCTGAATGCCTGTATAGTGGCAAAATTAAAGGCATTCATTGCTTCGGGGCGATTTATTGTGAAATAAGCGATATGGCCTTTCTTCTCATAGATTATTGTGTCTGTCAAGCAATTCCTCCTACAAACTAATCCTTAGACTCTTTTGACTCTTCAGGCTCTTCTTTAACAAGTATCTCGTCCACCAGCCCGTATTCTACTGCCTGCTCTGCACTCAGATAGAAATCGCGGTCGGTATCCTTGGCAACCTTATCCAAAGGCTGACCGGTATGATTGGAGATGATCGTGCGCAGCTTCTCCTGCATCCTGATGATCTCCTTAGCAGCGATGGCGATGTCAGAAGCCTGCCCTTGAGCACCACCCATTGGCTGATGCATATGGATAGTAGCGTTGGGAAGAGTATAGCGCTTACCCTTGGCCCCGGCACATAGTAGAACAGTCCCCATGCTTGCCGCCAGGCCGACGCAAATGGTAGAGACGTCACAGCGGATGAGCTCCATCGTATCGTAGATGGCAAAACCAGCGTTGATTATCCCGCCGGGGCTGTGGATATACAGGCTGATATCCTTCTCCGGATCATCTCGCTCCAGATAGAGAAGCTGGGCAATGATGAGGTTCGCTACCTGGTCGCTGATGGGAGTGCCTAGAAAGACTATCCGCTCCCTGAGGAGCAGCGAGTAAATATCCAGTGTGCGCTCCCCTCGAGCACTGGTCTCCGTTACGAAAGGAATTATAGCTTCTGGTTTCATATTCTTTACCCTTTCTCCGCTGTGGCTTCGTCCTCACCTGACGTTGATTCTGCTGTAGCTGTCTCCGCTGTGGCTTCGTCCTCACCTGACGTTGATTCTGCCGTACCTGTCTCCGCTGTAGCTTCTTCCCTACCTGATGCGATCTCTACCAGCCGCTTGATTGTTTTTCTGGTAATGAGCACATTCTCCAGGGACTTTCGGGTTGCTTCATTTTGTAATATCTTTCTCGCTTCCTCCCCCTGTTCCCCCGCACCCTTAACCATTTCCTCTACCTCTTCATCGATTTCCTTCTCTGCTACCGTAATCTCCTCTGCCTCAGTAACCTTGGATAGCACAAGAGAGCCAGTCACCTGCCTGATGGCCAGGGGCCGCAACTCCTCCCTTAACTCCTCCTTGCTCTTCTCCCTGGACTTGAGGTAATCCTCCAGGCTCATCTTGTTTTGACTTAGCTCCCTTTCATGTGCCGCGATGAGTCGGTCAATCTCCCGTTCCACTAAAACAGGAGGAAATTCAACACGGGAAATCTCCGCCAACGCATCGATAATCTTCTCTTCATGGCGTCTTCTGGCTCCCTCCTCAGACATAGTGTGTAGGTTTGACGTGATATTCTCCGTAAGCGCATCGACAGTTTCGAAGCCCTGACCAATGCTGATAACGAATTCATCGTTCAACTCCGGGAGCTTTATCTCCTTGATCTCGCTGACACGCACCTTGAAAAGGCACTCCTTCCCAGCGAGCTCGCTTACCTCATAATCAGCGGGAAGGGAAATACTGAACTCCTTATCCTGTCCCTTTTCTAACCCCTCAATATTTTCCGCAAACCCGGGCACGGGGAAGGGTAAACCCTGGAGCACCTGGAATTGAAGATCCTTTCTATCCAAAAGGGTATTCTCCTCCACGCTGCCGGTAACATCAATAGTTACCAGGTCACCAGATTTTACGGGGCGTTCTACTGGCTCCCAGATGGCATGCTGGTAACGAAGCTGGTCGAAAACCTTATTTACTTCCTCCTCGGCAACTTCGACAGGCTCCGGGGCTATGCTAATCTCTTTATAATTACCCAGCTCCACTGTCGGAAACACAGACACGGTGGCCTTAAAGGTTACGGGGTCAGTTTGCGTGATCTCGATATCAGGTCGAGCAATGGCCTCGATCCCCTGGTCCTCAATAGCCTGGCTCAGCAACTGCGGGATCAGGCGATCCAGTGCCTCCCCAAGCAGTGTCTCCCTGCCGATGTGGCGCTCCAGCATCTCACGGGGTGCCTTCCCACGGCGAAAGCCGGGCACTTCGGCCCGATTTACCAAACTGTGATAGGCCCCCTCCATAGAGCGCTCCAACTCATCAGGATCCGCCTCCACTTCGAGCACTATCTGGCTGTTTTCAATTCGCTCTGTAGATACCTTCACTGTGTCTTATTATAGCATGAAAAAGAGCACACGTACAAGGAAGTGTATTCGTAAATTCCATTAGTAGAGACTGCTGAAATAGTTTCAATCAACCTCCAACCCCCCAATCTTGGAGGTTTTTTAGCTGGGGGACCCCGATAGAT
>JAIWEW010000124.1:0-4157 GCA_048632005.1 bacterium | reverse complement strand
TGACATCGTTGTCGCGAATCGATCCGCCGGGCTCTATCACCGCTGTAATACCCGCATCCGCCAACGTCGAAACACCATCGGCAAACGGGAAAAACGCGTCGGAGGCCGCTACCTTGCCGAGCAGCTGGAAACCCGCGTCGAACGCCTTGCGCGTCGCGACACCTTTCTTCAGTTCGTACTTGGTTTTCGCCGGCATTAGGCTAGCTCCTTCAGCGCAATCTCTAGTTCTTCGGGCGTCGGCGCGACACCGTGCCATTTTGGCAGATCTTCCATGAATGAAACGCCTTTGCCCTTCACTGTGTTCGCGATGATGACGGTCGGCTTGCCCTTGATCGTCTTCGCCTCCTCGAACGCTGCGAGAAGCTCGTTCATGTCGTGGCCGTCGCACTCGATGACGTGCCAGTTGAACGAGCGATACTTGTCCTCCAGCGGCTCGACGTTCATCACGTCGCAGCACCAGCCGTCGATCTGCAGGCGGTTGCGGTCAATTATAGCTACCATGTTATCCAGCTTGTAGTGAGCGGCAGCCATCGCCGCCTCCCATACCTGCCCCTCGTTACACTCTCCGTCCCCGAGGAGAACGTAGACCCGATAATCCCGACCATCGAGGCGAGCGGCGAGGGCGTTGCCAATGCCGAAGGATAAGCCCTGTCCCAATGCACCCGCTGACATCTCGACACCGGGAGTAGTGATCATATGGGTATGCCCCTGCAAACGGCTGCCCATCTGCCTCAGGGTCAGAAGCTCGGCAACAGGGAAGTATCCTGACTCGGCCAGAGCGGCATAGAGAAGTGGCGCAGCGTGGCCCTTGCTTAACACAAATCGGTCGCGATCGGGCCAGTGCGGATTCTGTGGATCGTGACGTAACACGTGGAAGTAAAGGACAGTTACCAGCTCTACTGCGGATAGGGAGCCTCCGGGGTGCCCGCTGCCTGCCCTTTCCGTCATGGTGATAATGTGGCGGCGCAGCGTTTTCGTCTTTTCCTTCATTTCCTCCATGGATCTGGTAGGTGCTACCCCCATTACAAGAAGCAACCCCGGCTGCCATGTGCGATGCCGAGGATACGAGCTCGGGTTTATTGTTGAGCTTTCCCGTTGATGAAAGCAATGAAGAGCCCGTTGCCGTACTACGCTATTATATAGCAGCATAATTACACTGTCTATAGCTTTTCTTGACCTCTAGACGCTATAATATTGCAACGTCGGCTGTTTTAAATAATTATCCAAGCTGGAGCAGTATAAAGATCAGATTAATGCTCTCGATAATGTGCTTAAAAAAGTCAAGCCGGTAGTGTAGATCTTGCCCATTCAAGGATAATATAGTTAGAGAAGGAATAATATGGTAGAGGTCAATACGGTGCTGGGCCAGATCTCCCCGGACGAGCTAGGTCTGACCCTGATTCATGAGCACCTCACCCTTTGCTATCCGGGGTGGGACTGCGATGCGCTAGCTGTGCCCTATGACCGCGAAGCGATCGCCACGGCTTGTGTTGATGCTCTTGAGGAGGCCAAGGCTTATGGTGTGAAGACTTTGGTTGAAGCCAGCCCCAATGACCTGAACCGGGATGTGGTGCTGGATAGGATGGTCTCCGAGAGATCGGGCATAAATATTATCTGTGCTACTGGACTGTACATGGAGGCCATGGGGAAGCCTGCCTACTTCAAGTTTCGTAGCCAGGTATTCAACATCGCCACCGAGATATATGAGACGTCTATGAAGGAGATCACCCAGGGTATCGGAGATACCGGGGTCAAGGCCGGCGTCATCAAGGTGGCAACAGGTCATGGGGAGATATCCGCCTATGAGGAGATAGTCCTCAAGGCAGCGGCCAAGGTTCAGAAGGAGACCGGGGTGCCTATCATCACTCACACCGAAGCCGGAACTATGGGGCCGGAGCAGGCTGCTCTCCTCATCTCTGAGGGAGTGGACCCCAGGCGCATAATGGTCGGCCACATCGGTGGCAGTGCCAATCTGCAATACCATACAACCGTTCTCGAACAAGGCGTCTATATCGCATTCGACCGACTAGGAATCGACTTCCTGTTCCCCGACACCCTGAGGAAGGCCTGTATCATCGGCCTCCTAGGTATTGGCTATGCCAACCGGATTATGCTTTCCCATGACTACGCACCATATTGGCTGGGTCGTCCTACCGAGCTTCCTGATTTCGTAAAGCCACTGCTCGCCAACTGGTCCTTCGCCCATGTGTTCAAGAACATCATCCCCGCCCTCAAACAGGCGGGGGTAAGCGGTGACAAGATCGATACCATGTTGGTGGACAACCCGCGGCGGCTATTCGCCGGAGAGTAGGCGAATAGGACGGGAGAAGGGAACTAAAACCGGGTCGCTATCATCTGAGGAGAAGAGCCTCCACGGTAAGATATTGGAAGCGCATTCGACCGGTCTCTCTTAATATACAGCCGGTAATCCCTGAAATCCACAAACAGATGAGAAGGGCAGTATCATAGTGATCATAGACTGTCATACCCACATATTCCCGCCACGGATGAGCGAGCACCGGGAAGAGTACATAGGTCGCGACCCCTTGTTTGCCCGAATCTACGCTAAACCCACGGCTAAGATTGCCTCCTGCGAAGACCTTATAGCTATCATGGATGAAGAGGGCATCGATCGCTCCGTTGTACTCAATGCCAACTGGGGCAGCCTCGAGCTATGCCAGGAGACAAATGACTATATTATGGAATCGACGTCCCGTTATCCTGACCGTCTGACCGGTTTCTGTTCCCTCCCACCAAATGCGGGGGAGGTAGCCGTTGCAGAGCTCGAGCGTTGCATTCGCGGCGGGATCAGTGGCATCGGGGAGCTGAGACCTGATTTTCACGGCCTCGAAAAGGGTGATGAGGCTCTATTGGATCCCGTTTTCGAGATGGTGAGGCGACACCGCCTTATCGTGTCGGTCCACGCATCCGAGCCCGTAGGACATGAATATGTGGGCAAGCAGAAAATCACCCCCGATGTCCTCGAGAAGCTCATCGCCAGGTTTCCCGATATAACCATAATATGCGCCCATTGGGGGGGAGGGCTTCCCTTCTATGCCCTGATGCCCGAGGTGGCAGAAGCCCTTAAAAACGTCTACTTCGATAGCTCGGCATCGCCCTATCTCTACCGGCCTGAGATCTTCAGACATGTCGCCGAGATCGTAGGGATAGAGAAAGTCCTCTTCGGCAGCGACTACCCCCTGATGCTGCCGAGCCGGGTTTTGAAGCAGTTCCTTTCCCTAGGCATGGGAGAAATAGCCGAGGCTTCGATCTTAGGGGGGAACGCCAGAAGGCTCTTTGGTCTGTAATGGAAAAGATTCGCGCCTTTATCGCCATCGAGCTATCCGATCCCATCAAAGCCAGCCTCTCCTCGCTGATAACCAAATTGCGATCGAAAGAGCCCCATTCGGCGAAATATGTGAAGTGGGTTGATCCTAAAGGGATTCACCTCACCCTAAAATTTCTAGGGAATGTTGCCCCGGATCAGGTGCCCCTGATAATAGAGACAATCACACCGTCGGCTCAGAGTCTATCCCCTCTTAAGCTCCGGCTCGGCATACTGGGTGTCTTCCCCAATCTTCAGCGCCCCCGTGTTATCTGGGTGGCCGTAACCGGGGAGGTGAAGCCACTTATTACCCTGCAACGGGATATAGACCAGGCACTAGCTCCCCTCGGTTTCCCCCCTGAAGGACGCTCTTTCAGCCCACACCTCACCCTGGGGCGGCTCCGCGAGCAGGCAACCCCGATGGAGCGCAGCAGCATCGGGAGCCTTATACCGGCGACTGAATTTGAAGGTGGTCCTATATTGGAGATTGATCAAATCTGCCTGATGAGGAGCACTCTCACCCCTTCTGGTGCCATCTACAACCGCCTCGCCTCGATCGAACTACATAGCGGCTGATCTCGTCCAGTTAGGCTACACCGGGAAGATTCTCCCTTAATTCGACTCACCTCACCTTTACTGCCCCCTTATCTATACATCCGCACTACACCATATGTTCTATTAAGCAGGTCCAATAATGGGGAGTCCCCCGAGGCCGACAGGTCGGCCGACGCTTCGGCCTATAATCGGGGTAGCTTAAAAAATCCCCCAAGATTGGGGGGATCAGAGGGTTGATTGAGACTATTTCAGCAGTCTCAGAGGATATCCCGATAAT
>JAIWEW010000123.1:0-4164 GCA_048632005.1 bacterium | reverse complement strand
TCCCGATCTGAAATAATAGACAAGGAAAAGCATGCTGAGCCAATTTATGGATTGCCCGATCGAGTCGGGCAATGACAGGTACAGTAGAAGGCGGGCAGTGACAGATACGGTAGGAGTCGGGCAATCTTCTCTTTCGATCCACGGATTAAGGGGGTTCTGCCGGACTTGTAAATAGCTATTTCGAAAAATTCCGATGAGACGGAGAAGGAGGATGAGGTGACACAATTAGAGCTAGCCAGGAAAGGAATCGCCTCTCTGGAGATGAAACTTGTTGCGGACGCAGAAGGGGTGGCTCCGGAGTTTATTCAGCAGGGGATTGCCCAGGGCAATATAGTTATCCCGGCAAACCGGAACCATAAGCTCAGTCGATACTATGGTATAGGGAAGGGGCTGAGGGTAAAGGTTAACGCCAATATCGGTACCTCATCCGACTACGGCGATATTAATAACGAGCTGGAGAAGCTGAGGGTTGCTATCGAGTATAAGGCAGATACAGTGATGGACCTGAGCACAGGAGGTGACCTCGGCGCAATCCGACGCGCCATCCTAGACGAAAGCACTATCCCGCTGGGCACCGTTCCGATCTATCAGGCGGGTATTGAGACAATCGAAAGGAGGGGGGCGATTTTAAATATGACCCCCGATGACCTCTTCCGCGTGATCGAAGAGCATGCTGCTGACGGCGTAGATTTTGTGACTGTGCACTGCGGGGTTACCCGCGTATCGATCGAGCGACTCAAACGACAGGGAAGGGTAACCGATATCGTCTCGCGGGGGGGAGCCCTCCTGCTTGGCTGGATACTCCACAACGATCAGGAGAACCCGCTATACGAGCAGTATGACCGCCTGTTGGAGATCGCTCGAAAATTCGATGTAACGCTGAGTTTGGGCGATGGACTTCGCCCGGGCAGCCTGGCCGATGCTACCGATAGGGCGCAGGTGGAGGAGCTCCTCATTCTCGGGGAGCTGGTAGAGCGCGCCTGGGACGCCGGGGTACAGGTGATGGTGGAGGGGCCGGGGCATATCCCGCTGGATCAGATTGCCGCCAATGTTCAACTGCAAAAGAGCCTGTGCAAAGGGGCCCCATTCTATGTGCTGGGACCGCTGGTCACCGATATCGCCGCCGGATACGATCATATCTCCGGTGCAATCGGTGGCGCCATCGCTGCTCTGGCAGGCGCCGATTTCCTGTGCTATGTGACTCCCTCAGAGCACCTCGGCCTTCCCGACCTGGATGATGTGAAAGAGGGCGTTATCGCCTCGCGAATCGCAGGCCATGCCGCCGATATCGCCAGGGGGGTAAAGGGCGCGTGGGAATGGGATCGGACGATGTCTCAGGCGCGCAAGAACCTGGACTGGGAGGAGCAGGTAAGGCTATGCCTGGACCCTAAAAAGGCGCGCCATGTACACGGACAACATGTCACCTCGGGAGATGCCTGCAGCATGTGCGGCGAGCTCTGCGCCCTGCAACTGGTGACAGATTTCCTCGGCGCTAAGCCGGAGAAGTGCTAACTTCGAGTAGAAAAAGGGGGCTCAAGGAGGAGAATGTGCAGATTGATGATATAACTATTTCCAAGGCGATAACCGAAAGCTTTATGAAAAGCTTCATCGATGCAATGGAGGTGGACGTGGCTATCGCCGGAGCAGGTCCATCTGGCATGACGGCCGCTTACTATTTGGCAAAGATGGGGGTTAAGACAGCGATATTTGAAAGGAATTTGAGGGTTGGTGGTGGCATGCCCGGCGGGGGGATGATGTTCAATCGCATAGTGGTACAAGATGAGGGTAAGAATATACTGGATGAGTTCGAAGTCCAAACGACGGAATACCAGAAAGGCTACTATATTGCAGATTCTCTGGAGACCGTTTCCACCATTTGTTCAAAAGCAATAAAGGCAGGAGCAAAGATATTTAACTTGATCGGTGTAGAAGACGTGCTGATCAGGCAAGACGATAGGATTGCTGGCCTGGTGCTGAACTGGAGTGCCGCTTCATTAGCAAAATTGCATGTAGACCCGTTGTCTATAAGATCAAAGATGGTGATAGATGCTACAGGACATGAAAGCGATATCTGCCGTATAGTAGAGAGGAAGATAGGGGCAGTATTAAGAACAAAGACCGGCGGAGTAATGGGAGAAAAATCGATGTGGGCGGAAGTTGGGGAGAAAATGTTAATAGAGAACACGAAAGAGGTGTATCCGGGTTTAATGGTCGCCGGCATGGCGGCTAACGCCGTTTTCGGCTCTCCCAGGATGGGAGCTATATTCGGTGGAATGCTCCTCTCGGGGAAGAAAGCAGCGGATATTGCTGCGCAAATCGTGTAGAAGGCTACAGCATCATAGAGTAATAGATGAAGGCCGAAATAGTCTCCATAGGCACCGAGCTCCTCCTGGGAGAGATTACCGACACGAATGCCTCCTACCTCGCCTCACAATTGCCACTGTTGGGGATCGATCTCCTCTGGGTCACCCAGGTAGGCGATAACCTCGAGAGGTTGAGGGAGTGCCTGGAGCAGGCCTGGGGCCGCTCCGACATAGTGCTCACTACCGGGGGCCTGGGTCCCACCGAGGACGACATTACCCGCGAGGCCATCGCAGCGATGCTTGGCGAGAAGTTAAGCGTGGACGCCGAGCTGGAGCGGAGGCTGAGGGAGCTTTTCTCTCGCCTCGGCTTCCATATGCCCGAGAGCAATATCAAACAGGCCGCACTCATCCCCTCAGCAAAGGCGATCCCCAACATGTCGGGCACCGCGCCGGGCTGGTGGGTGGAAAAAGGACGAGGGAAGCGGGGAGAGCGAAGAATCTTAATCGTCATGCCCGGCCCGCCATCGGAGATGCGCCACATGTGGGAGACGGACGTAGTGGGGCGGCTGAGGGAGATGCTACAGGGCGAAGTTATAATATCACGGACTATAAAGACCCTGGGCATGACCGAATCGGGCGCCGCCGAGGTGGTAAAACCCCTTCTCTCATCGAACAATCCAACGCTTGCCGTCTATGCCAAGACAGACGGCATCCACCTGCGCCTTACCGCCAAAGCGAGGACAGGTGAGGAGGCTGATAAAGTGATCGCCCAAAGGGAAAGCGAAATCCGCTCCCTTCTCGGCGATATCAT
Organism: bacterium; assembly: GCA_048632005.1. Taxonomy (GTDB): domain Bacteria; phylum Chloroflexota; class Dehalococcoidia; order E44-bin15; family E44-bin15; genus JAAXQM01. The sequence goes on along the minus strand of JAIWEW010000123.1, from coordinate 1,050 downwards.
CTGGGGCAGCGATGAGGAAACCCTGGAGGGCCTGATAGGCGCGCTCCTTCTCGAAAAGGGACTAACCATCGCCACTATGGAATCGTGTACCGGGGGGCTTCTCGCCAGCACCATAACCGACGTTCCTGGAAGCTCCAAATACTTCAAAGGGGGGCTGGTCGCCTATACCAATGGGGCGAAAATCTCCTATGGAGTAAGCTCATCGCTTATAGAGCGGCACGGCGCCGTCAGCCCAGAGGTCGCAGCGGACATGGCCAGGGTGGCACGGGAACACCTGGGAGCAGATATCGGGGTTAGCATCACCGGCGTAGCCGGCCCTGCCGAGGATGAGGGAAAGCCTGTCGGCACAGTACACATCGCTATCGACGATGGGAGGGAGATACGGCCTATTCTTGGACAATACCCCCCATTGCGTCACCAGGTGAAGCGCCGCGCTACCTACCAAGCCCTTTTCGAACTTAGACGAACGCTGGTCTCCATGAAATAGTCACCCGTTAAGTACGGTACAAAGAATTTTTAATGAAACAGAATTCCTTTAAGCTGGGGGTTATATGGTGTCTTGTAATTGCCCTGGTTACGGTAGTACCCCTTTGCCTCATCGGCTCTCCCCCGGCAGCAGCCCAAAGTGCAGATGATTATTTCCAGATAAGCTATGAACCGTTCAGCTTCAGTAAGACGGAAATCTATGATGGCGAGGTTTTCTTTACCACGGTTCAGGCTCACGCTACCTGCACCAGGGACTTGCCGCTATCAGTAAGTGAGGCGAGGATCACAGGCCGCGTCATAGCCGAACACAAGGTAAGTGGCACCTGGGTAATGCTAAACTCCAGTTATTCCATAAATATAAAGCCCTTTCCTTACAGGGCAGGTGAAACCGCTGAAATAGACAAGGTCATTTATTTGCAGTTCCCCGACGGAAGTGAATCGGGCGATTACAATGTCATCGGGGATTTTGTTAGCGTTGAAGTAAAGATATTTTGGTGGTGGCTAAATATCACCGGTTACGTTCCTCAAGAACCGATTATGATGGGTTCACTAACATATGTCCCA